>JBJOHB010000031.1:0-4053 GCA_046047915.1 Cyanobacteriota bacterium | reverse complement strand
CATCTGACGCTCGAGTTCAGCAACTCCTCGGGAGCCGATTGCCGCATCTATGCCAACGAGGGCATCTGCCAGTTGCTCTTCTTTGAGGGTGATCCCTGCGAGACCACTTATCGCGACAGGGCCGGCAAGTACCAGCACCAGCCCGAGCGGGTCACCCTGGCCCGGGTTTAAGCCGCGCCCAATGGCTTGCGGTTATGGCGCAAGCCTGGCTTTGTGCAGGCGGCTTTTCTCGTACCAGGACGCGATCTCGGGTGCCCAGCTGACCATGTGGGGCCACATCAGGTCACAGAGGGCGCGGATCTCTTCTTGGGCGTCGAGTTTGGCGCGCAGATCCATGAAATGCAGAAAGGCCCGCAGCGAAAAACTCACCACAAAGTGCTGGCGGTAATCGAACGGCAGGATGCCGCGGGCGTGTTCCTCGGCATACCCGGCGGCCAGCAGATCGCGGTAGCGCTCGGCAGCGGCACGGCACAGGTCCAGATCGATGGCACGCTGTTCGGCGTCGTAGTGATACTTCTTGCCCTGGCGATCGCTGTAGTGACCAACCGGCCTTAGATAAAACACCTCTTCAAGCTCCAGCTCGCCGTTGGCGGCCCGGCAGATGCGTTCGCCGGTGTAGCGCATCGACTGCACGTCGAAGCTCACGCCCACGCGATGGGTGCGGGCCTGCTGCATCACCGAATGGGGAAACCAGCCCACGTTGAGCACGATCTGGGCGTGCTCCAGCGGGCCGTAATGGCCCCGTTCGCCGGCCAGCAGCCGTTTGACACAGATTTCGCCGGCGCGGGTTTCATCCGGCCATTCGCTGCGGGCGGCGGCCACAAAGCCTTCGCTGTAGTCCTGGTGCATGCCCGCATACACGCACTGTTGTGGGTTCGGGGTGGCGGCGATCAGCTCCACCCGAAAGCGCGGATCCATCAACCGTTCCATCAACCGTGGGAGCGGGGTGTGGTCATGGTGCCAGGGTTTGCCTGGGCCCGCAGGGAACTGTCGTCCGCCAGCGGGCTGGTCTGGCCCACACCAGCCAGTGGGGGCAGGGGGGCCTGGGCGATCAGGGCGGTGCTGAGCGCCTCCAGGTCGCTGCTGCTGCGGGCGCCCACGGCCCGGCCCACGCTGACGCCGTCGGCATCAAACAGCTGCAGTTGGGGAATGCCGTTGACGTCGTAGCGATCGAGCTCTGGCTGCCAGCGGGGGTTGTCGACGTTCAGCAGCACGACGTCGAGTTTGCCCTGCTGGGTCTGCTCGATCGCGGCCATGGCGGGGGCCATGGCGCGACAGGCTTCGCACCAGTCGGCATAGAACTCGACGATCGTCGGGCGGCCATCGGTCAGGGCCACCGGCAGGTCGAGCGATCGGCGCGCCAGTTGCTCGAGCGGAGCGGTGCTGTTCAGGCCGCCGCGCATCCAGATCAGCGCGACCAGCAGGGCCGCGGCGATCGCGCCGAGCAGGGCCCGTTCACGCCGTCCCAGGGTGTCGTTCATCGCTGCAGGCTGGGGGAGATCCGGCCCCGGCACTCTGGCAGGAGAAGTCTTGCTAGCGTCGCTTCTGGACAGCGACCGCCAGGCCACGCCATGAAGCGCCGCCTCACGTTGCACGTTCCCCGCGAAGCGGTGCACCAGCCGCTGACCTATCGCCTGGCCGTCGATTTTGATGTGGCCGCCAAGATTTTGCGGGCCCAGGTCGCTCCCAATCAGAGCGGCACGATGGTGGTGGAGCTCTCCGGTGACATCGACGAACTCGATGCGGCCGAGCTCTGGCTTGAGCGGCAGGGGCTGCGGCTGGATCGGGCGCCGGGCCAGATCCGCATCGATCCCGCCCGTTGCATCGACTGCGGCATCTGCTCGACCGTGTGCCCCAGTGGCGCGCTTGCCTTGGAGGCGCCAGCCTGGCGACTGCAGTTTCATGCGCAACGTTGTCTGGTGTGCGAACAGTGCATTCCCAGCTGTCCGTTCGAGGCGATCGCCCTCGGGCTGGATCAGCCCCAGCAACCATGAGCCGCCGCGCCGTGTCTCCTGCTGTGGCCCTGCTCAAGCAGGTGTTGGCCCTGCTGCTGCTGCCGCTGCGCGCCCCGCTGCTGCTGGTGTTGTTTGGGGTGGCGATCTACCTGGGGCTGCACTGGAGCCTCAGCGACAGCCACACGTCGCTTGACGGTGCAGCGCAGGGTGCAGCGCAGAACACCCTGTTCTGGTCCATCGACTGCCTGCACGCGGTGCTGGTGGTGTTCATCTGCACCATGCCTGAGCAGCTGCTGCAGCGGGTGTCGGCCTTGATGGCGGCCTCGCGGGTGGTGAGCCTGGTGGTGACGCTGCTGATCGTCACCGTGGGTGGGCTCTACCTGCTGCACCTCAACGTGTTGTCCAACGTGCTGATCCTGGCCTCGGCGGTGCTGCTGGCCCGGCTCGATCTGCTGCGGTTGCGGCTGACGCCGCCGCCCCTGCTGATGGCGTTGTGCCTGAGTCTGGTGGTGTTGTTGGGGGCGGCTGTGGGACGCACGATCGGCGTTCCAGCTGCCTGAGCGATCCCCCACGTCCCTCAGGGGCAGGCGGGCCGGCGGGGTGCCGCAAAGCTCCAGCTGTTGCCCAGCACGGTCTTCACGTAATGCCGGGTCTCGGGATAGGGAATCGCTTCGACCCACACTTCGGGGATGGCACTTCGTCCGTTCGGTAGCCAGCGGGCGACGGCATTGGGACCGGCGTTGTAGCTGGCCACCGCCAGCAGGGGATCGCCGTTCCAGCGCTGCAGCAGCTGGTGCAGGTAGCGCCCGCCCAGCAGGGCGTTGCGGCCGGGGTCATCCAGTTCGGCGTCGCTCAGCGGCCTGCCGGCCAGTTCGGCGGCGGTCTCGGGCATCAGTTGCAGCAGGCCGGCGGCTCCGACGATTGAGCGCACGCCGCTCTGGAACCGCGATTCCTGCTTGGCCACGCCCAGCAGCAGGCTCAGCGGGACCTGTTCCTGGCGTGCCGCAGCGGCCAGCACCGGCCGCTGGCGGGGCCTGTAGAGGTTGGTCTCGATCAGCTGTTGCAGCCGGCATTGGCCGGGCGGTAGGCGCAGGGCCGCCAGCTCCTGTTGGCCCAAGCCAGCCCAGCCATCGCCGATGGCCTCGCGCAGGCGGCCCTCGGCCTGCAGGTCGGCGCTGTCACTGGGGGGCTGGCCGCGCCGGGTCGCCCGCCAGGCCTCCCAGGCTTCCAGGGGTTGGCCCAGGCGCCACAGCTGATCGACGCGGGCATCGCCGCTGGCAAGCGGCGTCCAGCGCGGTTCGGCCGGCACTGATGGCACCCCGTTGGGGGCCAGGCCCAGGCGGGTGGCGGCCCGCCAGCCGTAATACCCCCCGGGGTGCTGCCGCAGCAGCTGGCGCCAGTACGCCTGGGCCTGCCGGGTCTGTCCCAGCTGCGCCGCGCTCAGACCCAGCCAAAAGCGCCGGCGCGCCTGCAGGGCCGCCGGCAGTGTGCGCTCGAGCCGGGGGCCTCCGGCGGCCAGCACCTGTTGCACCGCCTGCCAGCGGCCGGCCAGGGCGTCGCGGCGGGCCCGCTGCCACTGCAGCTCCCAGCTGGCTGGATCGGTGGGCCAGCGCTGCAGCACGGCCAGGGTCGGGGCGCTGCCGGCTGCCCGCAGGGCCGCCGCGGCCCGTACGGCCGGATGGTCGCGCCAGGTGCTGGGCAACCCGGCCAGGGCCCGGCCGGCCTCCGGGCTGGGGTCGTCGGCCAGTTGCCGCAGCGCCTGCTCGGCAGCGGCACTGGTGGGGTGGCGGGTGATCAGGGCCTGCAGTGGCGCCGGGTTGCCGTCGGCCAGCACCAGGGCAGTCTGGGGCTCTGCTGGCAGCCCGCCCAGGCAGGTGCGGGCGGGTCCTAGGGCGCCGATGCCGGCCAGCCCCAGGGCCAGCTGTTGCCGTTGGTTCGGTGTGGCCTGGCGGCAGGCGCCGCTGAGGCGGGCCTGGGCGCCGGGCCAGCGGGCCCCATAACGGGCCAGATGCAGGGCCGCACCCACGCCCGGCTGGCCGACGGCCGCCGCCAGGGCTGCCGGATGGGCGGGCCAGCGCTGCAGCAGGGTGCGCCGCAG
>JBJOHB010000030.1:0-6799 GCA_046047915.1 Cyanobacteriota bacterium | reverse complement strand
GGCGGTCTCGCCGTTTTCACTGGGCACCATGCGCGCCATCGACAGCGCCGCCCAGATGGAGGCGGTGTTGCGGGCCGCCGTCGACGCTGGCCTCAACCACATTGAGACCGCCGCCGCCTACGGGCCTGCTGAAACCTTTCTGGGCCAGGGGCTGGCACGGCTGGGCCTGCAGGGGGTTGAACCGGCGGGGGGGTGGCTGATCACCAGCAAGCTGCTACCCGGACCTGACCTGCCCACCGCCCAGGACCAGCTGCGGGCCATGCTGCAGCGGCTGGGGGTGGCCCGCCTCGATGGCCTGGCGGTCCATGGCATCAACCGCGACGAGCACCTCGACTGGGCCCTGGGCGGTCCCGGGGCCGACCTGCTGGCCTGGGCGACGGACCAGGGGCTGGTGGGTCAGGTGGGGTTCAGCAGCCACGGCAGCACCGCCTTGATCGAGCGGGCCCTGGCCAGCGGTCGCTTTGCCTTTTGCAGCCTGCACCTGCATTGGTTTGATCAGGAGCGCTTGCCCCTGGCCCGCGCCGCCCTGGCCGACGGCATCGGTGTGATGGCGATCTCACCGGCCGACAAGGGGGGGCGCCTGTATGACCCGCCCGACCTGCTGGTGGCCGATTGCGCTCCCTTTCAACCCCTGGAGCTGGCCTACCGCTTTTTGCTGGATCTGGGCATCTCGACCCTGACCCTGGGGGCGGCTCGCCCCAGCGATCTGGCGCTGGCCCAGGCGATTGCCGGCCCTGACGCCGCTCTGGACTCGGCCCCGGGGCCCTGGCTCTCCGAGGCCCAACGGCAGGCCCTGGCGCGGCTTGAGGCGGCCGGCCGCGCCCGGCTTGGGGACCAGCGCTGCGGCCAGTGCCTCGCCTGCCTGCCCTGCCCCAACGGGGTGCCGATCCCGGCGTTGCTGCGCTTGCGCAACCTGGCGGTGGGCCATGGCCTGCAGGGTTTTGCCCAGGAGCGCTACAACCTGATCAACCGGGCTGGCCACTGGTGGGAAACGGTCAATGCCGAGGCCTGCGGCAGCTGCGGTGACTGTCTGCCTCGCTGCCCGTTGCAGCTGCCGATTCCGGAGCTGCTGGCCGACACCCATCAGCGCTTGCTGGCGGCACCGGGGCGCCGGCTCTGGGACGACTAGGGCGCGGCGGCTGTTCTCAAGGGGCACTGGCATCCCAGAGGGTCTGCCAGGCCAGCCGTTGCTGCGGGCTCAGGGGCGGCAGGCTCCAGCAGCGTTGCTGCACGGCCTCGGGCGGTAGCAGCAACGCCGCCACGGCCGGGGGCAGCTGCTGCAGGTTGGCCTGCAGGGTGGCCCTCGGCAGCGGCGGTACCCACCCCGCCGCCAGCAGTCGGGGCAGCAGCGGTGGTTCCAACACCTGTTGCAACCAAGCCAGGGGCAGGGCTGCCTGGTTGCGGGCCGGCCGCAGCAGCAGCTGCCAGCTCAACGGGGCGCCGCTGGCGGGCAGCACCACCTGCAGGCGCGGGTCCTGGCGCAGCAGGGGGATCAGCCGCTGTTGGGGCAGCACGGCGGCGCTGGCCTTGCCCCGCAGCAACAGGTTGAGGCCATTGGCGTCGTCATAGGCCAGGGCGTTGCTCCGCAGCCGCCGCAGGCGGCCAGGGTTGGCCTGCATCAAGGCGATGCTGATCCGGGGGCTCGAGGGCAGCACCAACGCACCCTTGAGACGCGGATCCAGCAGCACATCCCAGCTCTGACGGGCTTGGTCCAACAGGTCTGCGCGGTTGCGCAGGGCCAGCACCCAGGGGCTGACCGCCCACGGAAAGGCCAGCGGCGCCTGATCGGATGGCCCAAACAGACGGCTGATGGCAGCAGCGTCTGGCGCCAGCCGCGCCAACAGTTCAGGCGCCCCAAAGGGCTGCAGCTGCCGCCGTTCCAGGCTGCTGGCCCAGCCGTCGCTCAGCTGCACCAGGCCGGTGTTTGGCCGGCCCTGGTTCAGGGCGGCCAGGATCTGGCCGGTGGCCTCCACCTCCTGCAGGCTCCAAGGACGGGGCAGGGTCGACAGCCAGGCCTTGGGCAGATCGCCGCTGACCGTCAGCAACCCGGGACCGGACCCGCGGCTGCAACCGGCCAGCAGGGCGGCCGGCAGCAGACCAGCTCCCTGGGCCAGCAGCTGGCGGCGGCTCAGCACGGTTGCAGGGGCAAAGCTCGACCCTAGGCGGGCGGGCGTTGGCCGCTCAGCTGGGCGCAGGCCCGTTCAGCAGGTTGCAGGCCCGGTCGCAGGCCGCGGCGAGGGTTGCGGCTGGCCGGCCGCTCAGCTCCCACAGCACCGCCACGCCGCCGGCGCCGACCCCCTCTTTGACGTAGCCCCGTTCGTAGTCGCGCAGACCGGCGCTTTGGCAGCGGTCAAACCGCAGTTGGGCCACCCGCAGCTTGGGGGCCACATCCCAGCGTTCACCGACCCGCGCCAGCAGCCGCGGCAGATCGCTGTCGGCCTCGGCTGCCACCCAGTGCGTTGTGGCCACCTGGGTGCAGGCGGCGATGATCGGCCGCTGCGGCGGCTCTGCCAGGGCCAGGGCCAGGGCCAGCACCGCCGCCATCTGGCTGCCTCCGGCCAGCAGCACCGGTTCTTGGCGTGCGGCCAGTTCGAGCACCAGGCCGGCGGCCAGGGCCTGCATCGGATCGCCGACGGCGGCCAGCACCGCCTGGGCATCGCCTGGGCCTGCCCCCTGGGACCCCAGGCCCGCCGCCGCCAGGCCGCGGGCGGCCAGGGATGCCTTGAGGCCATGGGCCGGAACCCGCAGGCTGCCGCTGACCAGGCCGGCGGCGGCGATGCCCAGCCCCTGCAGCACCGCCAGGGCCGTGGTGGTGCCGCCGGGCACGCATTCGGCCAGCAGCAGCGGTTGGCCCCGGGGCCAGCGCCGCCCCCAGTGGCGGCCCCGGGCCAGCAGGGCCCCAACCCGCGTTGGCGTTAATGCTGCGCCACTGCTGACACAGGCTGCCGGGCCCCCCGCCTCGCCTGCGGGCAGGCGCAGGTGGGGCACCGCCGGCGCCACCGCACAGCCCAGGTCCACCACCAGGGTGCGCTGCAGCAGGCCCAGCTCCAGCAGGCCCGCATGGCTGATCAGGGCCGGGCTGACCCCGGCCGGCAGGGGCGGCAGGGCATGGGGGCGGTGGCGGCCGGGGCCCAGCAGCAGCAGTTCGGCATCGGCCGCGGCGGTCAGGCGCCGTGACTGGGGTGTCGCCCCTGCGGCCGAGATGCCGGGCACCTCGGCCGTGGCCGTGGCCGCCAGCAGCAGCAGGGGCCTGACCCGCTGCCAGCTGCCGGCCAGATCGGTCACAGGGGATCGAGGGCGACCAGGGCCCGCAGGGCCGCCGGCGGTTCGCTGATCGGCGTCTGCAGCCGCGGAAAGATCCAGTAGGCGACCGCATGCAGGGCCAGCACCACGATCAGGTTCTGCAGCCAGACCAGCAGCACCGCCGCCAGCTGCACCTGCAGCAGGTCGATGCCGCCGGCCAGACCCACCAGGCCCAGCAGGCGCTCGAGCAGGGCGGCGGCGGCGCTGGTGATCACCACCCAGAGGTTCTCGCCCACCAGCACCGACAGCACGGCCACCCGCACCAGAAAGCCGGCGGCGCCGATCACGCTGCCTAGTCCCAGGCTCCACCACCAGCTGACCCGCCGGCGCCAGCACCAGCCCAGCCACAGGGCCAGGGCGCCATAGGGAAACAGCACCAGCGGCCCGCGGATCGGGCCCATCAGGGCCAGCAGCAGCAGCACGGTCACCACCAGTCCCTCGCCGGCGCAGCGCCAGCCGTGGCGCAACTGCAACAGGGCCAAGGGCAGCGGCAGGGCCAGCCGGAACAGGGGGCTGCCCACCGGCAGGTAGTACAGGGCGATCCACAGCAGGGCTGTGGCCGCCGCCAGGTAGGCCGTTTCGGTCAGCTGGCGCGCCTGGCGCTGGCTCAGCGGGGGAGGGGCCATCGGCTCAGCGGGGCCGCGGGGCCGGCGCGGGCTGGGGTGCGGACACCGGCGGCGCCGCCGGGGTTGAGGTCGAGACCCGTTCGATCATCTCCACCTCAAAGCTCACCCCGGCAGCCCGCAGGGCCTGGGTGACCACCTCGGCCGGGGCCGAGGGGTCACCGCTGGGCAGTTTGATGGTGATGCGGTAGGGCGCCGGCTCCATGGCTGCGGCCGCGGCTGGTTTCGGCGTGGCCTTGGTGGTGGCTGGGGGCTGCTGGGCGGGTTTGGCACCGCCGGCGCCGGTGGGCTGGCTGGCGGGTTTGGTGGCTTGGTCCGTTGCCGTCGCTGGCGGTGCTCCCGGGGGCGAGGCGGGGGACGCCGAAAAGCTGCCGGCCAGGCGGTCGCCAAAGGCGGTGCCGCTGCAACCGCCCAGCAGCAGGCTGATCAGCAGGCCTGCCAGAGGCGCAGTGGTGGCGGCTTGGCCCTGGCCCATCAGCTGTCGGCGGCCTTGATGATGCGCACGGCACTGGCCCGCAGCCGGCCGCTCTTGGTGGTGGACGGGGCCTTCTTGGCGGCGGGTTTGGCAGCAGCCTTGGTGCCGGCTGCCTTGGTGCCCGCCGCCTTGCCCCGTCCTTTGGTCTTGCCGCTGGCGGCTTTGGCGGCCAGCAGCTCCACCGCCTGCTCCAGGGTGATGGTGTCTGCGGTGGTGCCCTCGGGCAGCGACGCGTTGACCTTGCCCTGTTTGACATAGAGCCCGTAGGGCCCGTCGAACAGCTGGACCTGTTCGTCAGCTCCCTCGGGGGTGCCCAGGTCCTTGAGGGCGGTGCGGCCGCCGCGGCCGCGCTTGGGCTGGGCCAGCAACTCGAGGGCGCGGCTCAGGCCGATCGCCAGCACGTCGTCGTCGGCCTTGAGCGAGCGGTAGTCCTTCTCGCCCTTGCCTTTGTCATGCACCACATAGGGGCCGAAACGGCCCAGGCCGGCCTGCACCTTGCCGCCATCGGGGTGCTCGCCCAGGTGACGCGGCAGCCGCAGCAGGCCCAGGGCGTCCTCGAGGCTCAGCTCCTCGGGCTTGGCGCCCTTGGGCAGCGAGGCGCGCTTGGGTTTGGGGTTCTCGTCGCTGACCTGGCCCTTCTGCACATAGGGGCCGTACTGACCGAACAGCAGGTAGACCTGTTCGCCGGTCTCCGGGTCCTCCCCGAGCGACTCGGGCCCGTCGACCTTCTGCTTGAGGATCAGCTCGGCCCGTTCGGCATCGAGATCGGCCGGGGTGATCTCCTGGGGCAGGGTGGCTTTGAGCAGTTCTTCTGTGCCGTCATCGGCGACGCGCTTGGTCTCCAGGTAGGCGCCAAAGCGGCCGATGCGCACCACGCAGGGCAGGCCCTCGAGTTCCACCGTGCGCGAGGCGCCCGGGTCGATGTCGCCCTCGCGCTGGGCCACCTGGGTTTCCAGGCCGGTTTCACCCTTGTAGAAGCTCTCGAGATAGGGCAGCCACTCCACCTTGCCGTGGGAGATCTCGTCGAGGCTGTTCTCCATGCGGGCGGTGAAGCTGGTGTCCACCAGATCGGGAAAGTGCTCCTCGAGCAGGGCCGTCACCGCAAACGCCGTGAAGCTGGGGGTGAGGCTGTTGTTCTGCAGGGTGGCGTAACCCCGGTCAACGATCGTGCCGATGATCGAGGCATAGGTCGAGGGCCGGCCGATGCCCTCCTTCTCGAGCATCTTGACCAGGGCCGCTTCGCTGTAGCGGGCCGGCGGCTGGGTCTGGTGGCCCAGGGCCTCGACCCCCTTGCAGGCGGGGTTGTCGCCGGTTTTGAGGGCTGGCAGCAACACCTCCTGGCCCTCGAGCGCCGCATCGGGGTCATCGCTGCCCTCGACGTAGGCCCTGAAGAAGCCGGCAAAGTCGATGCGCTTGCCGCTGGCCCGAAAGCTGGCGGTGCCCAGGGCGCCGCCGTCGACCTCCAGATCGACGCTCAGCATCGTCAGCCGGGCATCGGCCATCTGGCTGGCGACGGTGCGCTTCCAGATCAGCTCGTAGAGGGCCAGGTCGCGGCCATCGAGGCCGGTGGCAGCGGGGTCGCGAAAGCTCTCGCCGGCGGGGCGGATCGCCTCGTGCGCCTCCTGGGCGTTGCGCGCCTTGGTCGAGAACTGGCGGGGCCCCGGGCTCAGGTAGTCCTTGCCGTATTTGGCCTCGACGCAGCTGCGGGCCGCACCGATCGCCTGGTCGCTCAGATGCACCGAATCGGTGCGCATGTAGGTGATGAAGCCGCGCTCGTAGAGCCCCTGGGCGGTGCGCATCGTCTCGCGGGCCGACAGGCGCAGCTTGCGGTTGGCCTCCTGCTGCAGGGTGCTGGTGGTGAACGGGGCCACCGGTTTGCGGACCGTCGGTTTTTCCTCGACCGCCGCCACCCGCCAGGGGGCCGCTTCGACCGCCTGCTGCAGGGCCCTGGCGTCGGCCTCGGCCAGCAGCCGCACCTTGCTGCCGGCCTTGAGGGCGCCGGTGCTTTCGTCAAAGTCGCTGCCGCCGGCAATGCGCTCGCCGGCCAGATGGCTGAGCTTGGCCTCAAAGCCACCGCCGCCCTGCTCGAGCCGGGCCTTCAGGTCCCAGTAGCTGCCGCTGCGGAAGGCCCGGCGGGCCCGCTCGCGCTGCACGAGCAGGCGCACCGCCACCGACTGGACGCGCCCGGCGCTCAGCCCCCACGCCACCTTCTTCCACAGCAGGGGCGAGAGGGTGTAGCCCACCAACCGGTCGAGAATGCGCCGGGTCTCCTGGGCATGGACCAGCTCCATGTCGAGCTCGCGGGTCTGCTCCAGGGCCCGGCCGATGGCCTCCTTGGTGATCTCGTGGAACACCATGCGCTTGGCCGGCACCTTGGGGGCCAGCAGTTGCAGCAGGT
>JBJOHB010000029.1:0-3450 GCA_046047915.1 Cyanobacteriota bacterium | reverse complement strand
GACCTTTGCTGAAGCCCTCGGCGCGGTGCAGACCGGTCGCCTGCGCCGGTTGTTCTTCGAGCGCGAGCTCGAGCAGCTCGAGCTGCGGCTGTTGGCCGATCCCGCCGAGCCCCAGGTGCTGGTGCTGCCCCTGGGCCCTGCCGCCGAGGTGCTCAGCACCGAGCGCATCAATCAGGCCCTGCAACAGGCGCAGCTGAGCGCTCAGCTGCCGGCCGATCCGGGCCGCTGGCAGCGGCTGGAAGCCGCCGTGGCCATTCCCTGGAACCGCACCACACCCTGATCGGCCCCCATGCAGCAGGCCCCATGCAGCTGATCGCCCGCTACGGCAATGCCGGCTATGAAGCCCTCGCCGATGGGGTGATGGCCTTTTTTGATCGCCGACCCGATCTGCAACGGCCGGGAGTGGCCTTCGGCCCCCAGGCGGATCCGGCAGCTGCCGCCGCTGCAGAGCCGGCCAAGGTGTCGACCGACATCAGCCTGGTGGCGATCGACCGCAGCGACCCCGAGGCCTTTGCCTTGGCCGAGGTGATCATGCGCGGCGTCGAAGCCGCCCTTGAGCGCTACCTGCAGGAGCGGCCCTTGTTTCGGGCTTGCTGCCCCGAGCAGAGCCTGTTCGTCAATCCGATCTTCAACCTGCAGCGCTACGCCCCGGGGGAGGGATTTCGCCAATGGCACTGTGACTGGACCCTCAGCGATGAGGCCACGGAGCCCCAGGCCCGGGTGCTGGCCTGGATCCTCTATTGCAATTCCCTGCCCGACGGGGGCACCGAGTTTCACTGGCAGGACCATCACGAAGAGGCCGAACGGGGCCGGTTGGTGATCTTTCCGGCCGGACCGTCCCACATTCATCGCGGTCGGGTGAACCATCAGCACAGCAAGACGATCGCCACCGGCTGGATCAACGCCGGCAGCCGCGCCGCCTACCTGCAGCGCCTGGCCCGCACCTGAAGCGTCCAGCCCGCGCCTGAAGCCTGCAGCCGGAGTTCTTTGGTCTGAGCTCTGAGCTCTGAGCTCTGAGATCTGGGGTCTGAGGCCCGGCGGGCTGTGGCGAAAGACCAAAGGATTGTTCAGGTCTGCGGCGCACGGGTTCACCGGCACATGGGCTCAAGAGCTCAAGGGCGCCTGGGCGCGCGGGCTCACGGGCGCCTGGGGTGCAGGGGGGCTGGAACCTGTATCGACTTTGTATCGACAGGTCGCGGGAACACTGTCCCCCTCCTCTGGCGCCATGGTCAGCTCATGAAGGCCAAGCTCTTTGCCAACGGCGGCAGCCAGGCGGTGCGTTTGCCGGCCGCCTTTCGGTTTGAGGGCAATGAAGTCGAGATCGACCGCGATCCGGCGTCAGGGGCGGTGATCCTGCGGCCGCTGCGGCCCTCGGTGCAGGTCTGGTTGTTTCAGCGTGCCTCGCTGGTGCACCCGTTGCGGCAGGTGCTGCCGCTGCTGGCGCCAGCGATTGCTGAGCCCAGGCTGGGTGCCGGCGCCGCGTCCGTGCCGCCGCTCGGTCTGCCCCTGTTGCTTGATCCCGCCGCTTTGGGTGCTCTGCTGTGTGGGATGGACTTTCGGCTGGATGCTTGGTTGCAGCAGGGACGCTGCGCTGTGGCCGCCATGCATGCCTTGGCGATCGAGCGTGCTCTGGCGGCGCTGGATGAGCCCCTGATCACGGCTTTCGTGCAACAGGGCATGGACCTGTGCATCAGTCTGCCCTGGACGGCGGCCTGCAGCCGGGAGCTGGTGGCGATCGAGCCAGATCGGTCGACAGCGGGGTCTGGGTCTGGTCTGGCACACCAGGACCCTCCCTTGCAGGCGCTGCTGCAGGCGCAGGCGCAGGTCAGTGGCGCCGTGTTGGTCAGCGAGCTTTGAGAGCATGGGCCGATCGCCCTGCCGCCTGATTGCTCTGTGACCGAGGCCGTGACCGCCCCTGCTGCTGCCGACGCGGCCCTGCCCAAGACCTATGACCCCGTGGGCACCGAAGCCCGCTGGCAGCAGGCCTGGGAGGGCAGTGGCGCTTTTCACCCCGACCCGGCAGCCCCCGGCGAACCGTTTGCGGTGGTGATCCCCCCGCCCAATGTGACGGGCAGTCTGCACATGGGCCACGCCTTCAACACGGCCCTGATCGACACGATCGTGCGCTACCAGCGCCTGGCCGGCAAAAACGTGCTGTGCCTGCCCGGCACCGACCACGCCTCGATCGCGGTGCAGACCATTCTGGAAAAGCAGCTCAAGGCTGAAGGGCTGCGCAAGGAGGACCTGGGCCGTGAGGCGTTTCTTGAGAAGGCCTGGCAATGGAAGGCGCAGAGCGGCGGCACGATCGTGGGTCAGCTGCGGCGCCTGGGCTATTCGGTCGACTGGCAGCGGGAGCGCTTCACCCTTGACGCCGGCTGCAGCGCGGCGGTGGTCGAAGCCTTCAACCGCCTGCACGAACAGGGGCTGATCTACCGCGGCGAGTACCTGGTCAACTGGTGCCCCGCCTCGGGCTCGGCGGTGAGTGACCTGGAGGTGGAGATGAAGGAGGTGGACGGTCACCTCTGGCATTTCCGCTATCCGCTCACCAGCGGCCCCGCCGCTGACGGCCGCACCCACCTGGAGGTGGCCACCACCCGCCCCGAGACCCTGCTGGGCGACACGGCGGTAGCGGTCAACCCCAAGGACGCCCGCTATGCGGCGCTGGTGGGGCAGACCCTGACCCTGCCGCTGGTGGGACGTTCGATCCCGATCGTGGCCGATGACCACGTCGATGCCGACTTCGGCACGGGCTGCGTCAAGGTCACCCCCGCCCACGATCCCAACGACTTTGCGATCGGCCAGCGCCACGACCTGCCGCTGATCACCGTCATGGCCAAGGACGGCACGATGAACGAGGCCGCGGGCCGCTTTGCCGGGCTCGATCGCTTTGAAGCGCGCCAGGCGGTGGTGGCGGCCATGGAGGCCGCAGGCTTCTTGGTCAAGGTGGAGCCCTACCGCCACAGCGTGCCCTTTTCGGATCGGGGCAAGGTGCCGGTGGAGCCACTGCTCTCGACCCAGTGGTTCGTGAAAGCCGAGCCGCTGGCAGCCCGCTGCCGCGAGGCCCTGGACGCTGCGACAGGTGCCAATCCCCGCTTTGTGCCCGAGCGCTGGGCCAAGGTCTACCGCGACTGGCTCACCGACATTCGCGACTGGTGCATCAGCCGCCAGCTGTGGTGGGGCCACCGCATCCCCGTCTGGTGCAGCGAGGTGCCCGCCGCCGAGGTCGCCGACCGTGCCGCGGTCGACTCCGCCAAGGGCGAGCTCGTCCGCTGCGACGGCCCGTGGCGCGCGAAGGGCTGCGCCGAGGCCGTCCGGCGCCGCCCCGACGGTGCGTACGAGCGGTTCGTCTGCGTGCCGGAGCAGGGCGACGCCGCCGTGGTGCCCGCCCTCGAGGCCGCCGGCTACCGCCAGGACGAGGACGTGCTCGACACCTGGTTCAGCTCCGCGCTC
>JBJOHB010000028.1:0-5449 GCA_046047915.1 Cyanobacteriota bacterium | reverse complement strand
GACCGGCTGCTGGGCTCGGTCGATGTGACCGCCTCGCTGGCCAGCGGGCAGGCTGTGTTTCAGCCGGGTCTGCTGGCCGAGGCGCACCGCGGCGTGCTCTACGTCGATGAGCTCAACCTGCTCGACGACAACATCACCAACCTGCTGCTGGCGGCGGTGGGCAGCGGCGAGAACCGGATCGAGCGCGAGGGGCTGAGCCTGTCGCACCCCTGCCGCTGCCTGCTGATCGCCACCTACAACCCCGAAGAGGGGGCTGTGCGCGATCACCTGCTGGATCGCTTTGCGATCTGCCTGAGCGCCAACCAGGTGCTCGAGCTGGATCAGCGGGTCGAGATCACCCGCAGCGCCATCGGCCATGCCGAGTCGAGCCAGGCCTTTGGCGCCCGCTGGCAGGAGGAGACCGACGCCCTGGCCACCCAGCTGCTGCTGGCGCGCCAATGGCTGCCGGATGTGCAGATCGCCCGCGAGCAGATCGCCTATCTGGTGACCGAAGCGCTGCGCGGCGGGGTCGAGGGGCACCGCAGCGAGCTCTATGCGGTGCGGGTGGCCCGCGCCCATGCCGCCCTGAGCGGCCGCGACACGGTCGAGGCCGAGGACCTGCAGGTGGCGGTGCGCCTGGTGATCGCGCCGCGGGCCCTGCAGATGCCGCCGCAGGATCCCAACCAGCCGCTGGAACCGCCGCCGCCGCCACCGCCGCCCCAGGGCGAGCAGCCGCCCGAAGAGCCCGAGCAGCCCGACAACGACAACGAGCCGGACGAGCCCGAGAACGAGGACGACCAGGAACAGGACGAGCCCGAGACCCCCGAGGACCAGGCCCCGCCCCAGGTGCCCGAGGAGTTCATGCTCGACCCCGAGGCGGTGGCAATCGACCCTGACCTGCTGCTGTTTGGCGCCGCCAAGGCCAAGACCGGTGGCAGCGGCAGCCGGGCGGTGGTGTTCAGCGACTCGCGCGGGCGCTACGTCAAACCGATGCTGCCCCGCGGCCCGGTCAAGCGCATCGCCGTGGACGCCACCCTGCGGGCGGCAGCCCCGTATCAAAAAAGTCGGCGCGAACGCCAGCCCCACCGCACGGTGATCGTCGAAGACGGCGACCTGCGCGCCAAGCAGCTGCAGCGCAAGGCCGGCGCCCTGGTGATCTTTTTGGTCGATGCCAGCGGCTCGATGGCGCTCAACCGCATGCAAAGCGCCAAGGGCGCGGTGATCCGCCTGCTGACCGAGGCCTACGAGAACCGCGACGAGGTGGCCCTGATTCCGTTCAGGGGCGAGCAGGCCGAGGTGCTGCTGCCTCCGACCCGCTCGATCACTGCCGCCCGCCGGCGCCTGGAGTCCATGCCCTGCGGCGGCGGCTCGCCCCTGGCCCACGGCCTCTCGCAGGCCGCCCGGGTGGGGGCCAACGCGCTGGCCACCGGCGATTTGGGTCAGGTGGTGGTGGTGGCGATCACCGACGGCCGCGGCAACGTGCCACTGTCGCGCTCCTTGGGTCAACCGGTGCTCGAGGGCGAGGAAGCACCTGACCTCAAGGAGGAGGTCAAGCAGGTGGCTAGCCGCTACCGGGCCCTGGGGATCAAGCTGCTGGTGATCGACACCGAGCGCAAGTTCATTGGCAGCGGCATGGGCAAGGACCTGGCCGAAGCCGCCGGCGGCAAGTACGTGCAGCTGCCCAAGGCCAGCGATCAGGCCATCGCCGCGATCGCCATGGAAGCCATCAGCGGGGTCTGAGACGACCCCTGCAGCCTGGCGGGTGCAGTGTCAGGGTTTGTTGCGCGCCGCTGCTCGTCCGGGATAGAGCTCGTCGAAGAACTTGCCCAGGCCGACGGCGACGCTGCGCACGCCGTTCATGAACTGGGGGTCGCTGGTCAGCTTCTTGACGTCGCCGCCGACCGCCTCCCAGCGGGCGGTGAGCTTTTCGGCGTTGGCCACGGTGCCCTGCAGCTCCGAGACGGTCTTGGGGTTGTCGAGGGCGGCCACCAGGTTGCGGATGTGGGCGCTGCTGGCGTTGAGGTTGGCCAGGATCGGATCGACCCTGCGCACCGAGCCGTCGATGTTGCGCACCAGCAGCTGGCCGTCCTTGAGGAAGATCGACGCCTCGTTGGCAGCCTTGTCAAAGCTCTTGAGGGTGGTGGCCAGGTCGGTGACCAGGCCCTGACGCTCGGCGTCATCGAGGATGCGCTGCATCGAACCCAGCACCGTCTCAAGGCTGGCGGCGGCCTGGCCGCTGATCGCGGTGCCCGGGCACACCACCAGGGCGTTGTTGCAGCCCTCGGCGTGGGGGCCAGCGGTGCCGGGGGGCAGGGGCTTGCCGGTGCTGATCAGGTTGACCTGGGCATCGCCGCCCAGCAGCGACGCCTGGCCCACCTGGGCCACGGCGGGCCGGGGCAGCACCAGGTTGGGGTCGGTGATCTCGAGCTCGGCCAGGACCGCCTGGGGCGTCACCTTGATGCTGCGCACGCTGCCCACCACCACGCCGCGAAAAGCCACCGGCGAGCGCGCGGCCAGGCCGCCAGCATTGGCGAAGCTGGCCTGCACCCGCCAGTTGCGGCTCGAGAGGCTGATGCCCCGCAACCAGAAGGTCAGACCCACACCGCTGGCGATCGCCGCCAACAGCGAAAAACCCACCAATGCTTCACGGACACTGCGGCGCATCGGCTAGAGCTCTGCAGGTTGCATCGGTCCGCGCAGACTACCTGTTCGGAACTGCACCACGTACGGATTGTCGCTCTGGTGAAACTCCTGGACCGACCCCTGCCAGCGGAATTGGCCTTCGTAGAGCAGCAGCAACCGCTCGCCGCTGCGCTCGATCGTGCTCATCACATGGCTGACCACGACTGAGCTGCCGCCGGCCAGCTCGGTGGTGCGCACGATCAAATCCTCGATGCGGGTGCAGGCCACCGGATCGAGGCCCGCCGTCGGTTCGTCGAACAGCAGCAGCGGCACCTCGTGGTCCTGCTTGGCCGGATCGTCGATCAGGGCGCGGGCGAAGCTGACCCGCTTTTGCATGCCGCCGCTGAGTTGCCCGGGGAACAGATCGCCCACCCCGGCCAGGCCCACCGACTCGAGCACCCGATCGACCCGCTGGCGAATCTCGCCGTCGGCCAGGCGGCTGTGGCGGTAGAGCAAAAAGCCGACGTTTTCGCGCACCGTCAGCGAGCTGAGCAGGGCAGGGTTCTGGAACACCAGGCGCACGTCGGGGGGCTGGCGCTGATCGAGGCGCAGGTAGGTCTGGGGCACGCCATGCAGCCGCAGGCTGCCGGCGGTGGGCAGCTGCAGGCCGGCCAATAGCCGCAAAATCGTCGATTTGCCGGCGCCCGAGGGCCCCACGACCACCAGCCGCTCGCCGGGCTGCACGGTCAGGTTGACCTGATCAAGAATGGGTTTGCCGCCCCAACGCATGGTCAGTTCGACCATTTCGGCGACCGGCCTTGAATCCATCCGTACAGTTCAGCCGATCCCTGCAGCGTCCCACGCGCAGCCCTTGAGCGGCAACGGTCCCATCCACTCTGGTCGCCGGCCAAGGCTGCGGCGTCGGCTCAAGAGCGGGCTGCAGCGCAATGCGGCGCGGCAGCGCGATCTGATGAGCCGCTCGCGGCGGGCGGCCCGCTGGCTGCGGCCCGGCCTGGTGGTCAAACGCTGGGTGCTGACCTCGGGGCTGGGGCTGGTGATGGCCCTGATCGGCGCCGCGGTCTGGGCTGACCTCAAGCCGATCTACTGGACGCTCGAATCGATCGATTGGCTGCTGGGGGTGATCACCCAGGTGATGCCCCGCGGCATCACCGGCCCGTTGGTGCTGCTGATCGGCGCCGGATTGGTGCTGTGGGGCCAAAGCCGCAGCTTCAGCTCGATCCAGCAGGCCCTGGCGCCCGAAAAGGACACCCTGCTGGTCGACGCCTTGCAGGCCCGCAGCCGCCTGAACCGGGGGCCCTGCATCGTCGCCATCGGCGGCGGCACCGGCCTGTCGACCCTGCTGAGCGGCCTCAAGCGCTACAGCTCCAACCTGACGGCGATCGTCACCGTCGCCGACGACGGCGGCAGCAGCGGCGTGCTGCGGCGCGAGCTGGGGGTGCAGCCCCCCGGCGACATCCGCAACTGCCTGGCAGCCCTGGCCCGCGAGGAGCCGTTGCTCACCCGGCTGTTCCAGTACCGCTTCAAGGCGGGCAGCGGCCTCGAGGGCCACAGCTTCGGCAACCTGTTTCTGTCGGCGCTGACGGCGATCACCGGCAACCTCGAGTCGGCGATCACCGCCAGCAGCAGGGTGTTGGCGGTCCAGGGCCAGGTGGTGCCCGCCACCACCGCCGACGTGCGCCTGTGGGCCGAGCTCGAGAACGGCGAGCGCATCGAGGGCGAATCGGCGATCGGCAAGGCCACCAGCCCGATCGTGCGGCTGGGCTGCATCCCCGAGCGCCCCCCGGCCCTGCCCCGGGCGATCGAGGCGATCGCCCATGCCGATCTGATCATTTTGGGGCCCGGGAGCCTGTACACCTCGCTGCTGCCCAACCTGCTGGTGCCCGAGCTGGTGACGGCGATCAGCCGCAGCAAAGCGCCGCGGCTGTACATCTGCAACCTGATGACCCAACCGGGCGAGACCGACGGGCTCGACGTGGCCGGCCACCTGCGGGCGATCGAAGCCCAGCTGGCGACCCTGGGGGTGCAGCAGCGGCTGTTCAACGCCGTGCTCGCCCAGGAGCCGATGGGCCCCAGCGAACAGCCCATGCTGGCGCGCTACCGCCAGACCGGCGCCGAACCGGTCGGCTGCGACGCCAAAGAGCTGCGCCGCCAGGGCTACGAGGTGATGGAGGCGCCGCTGCAAGGCGCCCGCCCCACAGCCACCCTGCGCCACGACCCCCGCAGACTGGCCATCGCTGTGCTGCGCTTCTACAAGCGGACGCTCAAGGCTCAGTGAGTGTTGTCGCAACCCGCAGAGAGCGGGTTGTGGACAGCCCTAGTAAGCGTCCTGCATTTCGTAGAAATCGGGCTGGACGTAGTCCTTGCGCAGGGGCCAGCCCTTCCAGTCCTCGGGCATTAGCAGGCGCTTGGGATGGGGGTGGCCTTCGAACTGGATGCCATACATGTCGAAGGTCTCGCGCTCCTGCCAATCGGCGCCGCGAAACAGGCCGTACAGGGTCGGAATCGTCAGATCGCCATCGCGGGCCAGAAACACCTTGAGGCGCACCTCTTCGGGGCGCACCTCGGCTGGCAGCTGCTGGCCGGCAGCCGCGGCCTGATCGGCCAAGGCCCCCAGCTTCACCAGGTGGTAAAAGCTGACCAAGCGGCCACCGGGGCCTTCGTCATAGCCCCCTTGGCATTGCAGGTAATCAAAGCCATAGGCCTTGAGCGCCGTGGCGATCACCGGCAGAAACACCGGCTCCACCCCCAGCACCTCGACGCCCAGGTGATCGGCGGGCAGCACCGCATGGTCAAAGCCCTGGCTCTTGAGCCACTGGCTCACCGGCCC
>JBJOHB010000027.1:0-6311 GCA_046047915.1 Cyanobacteriota bacterium | reverse complement strand
TTTCTCGAGCGTGTTGAGGCGCATGTAGGGGCAGGCGTTGCAGCTGCAGCCGTCGGTGCCGGGCACTTCAAAAAAGGTCTTGTCAGGGACCTTGAGCCGCATCTGGTGCAGGATCCCCGGCTCGGTCAGCACGATGAAGCTCGACGCGTCGCTGGCTTCGGCGCGGTGCAGCAGCTTGCTGGTGGAGCCGATGAAATCGGCCAGATCCAGCAGGTGGGGCAGGCATTCGGGGTGGGCCAGCACCTCGGCGTCGGGGTGCTCGAGCTTGAGCTGCAGCAACGCCTGCTCGCTGAAGCTTTCATGCACGATGCAGCTGCCGGGCCACAGGGTCAGCTCACGGCCGCTTTGCTGCTGCACCCAGCGGCCCAGGTTCTGGTCGGGGGCAAACAGCACCGGCCGGTCGGCCGGCAGCTGCCTGACCAGATCCACCGCGTTGCTGCTGGTGCAGATCAGGTCGCTCTGGGCCTTGATCGCTGCCGAGCAGTTGATGTAACTGACCACGATGTGGTCGGGGTGGGCGGCCCTGAAGGCCGCAAACGGCTCAGGCGGGCAGGCATCGGCCAGGCTGCAGCCGGCGTCCAGATCGGGGATCAGCACCGTCTTGTCAGGACTGAGGATCTTGGCGGTCTCGGCCATGAAGTGCACGCCGCAGAACACGATCACGTCGGCGTCGGTTGCGGCGGCCTTGCGCGACAGCTCCAGCGAATCACCGATGAAATCGGCGATGTCCTGGATGGCGTCCTCCTGGTAGTAGTGCGCCAGGATCACGGCGTTGCGTTCCTGGCGCAGGCGCTCGATCGCTGCCCTGTGTTCGGCATCAGTGGTGGCTGTGCCCTGGGATGCCGCAAAAACCACGCCGGACCCCCCTGGTCCAAGATGGGGCCACCCTAGGCATGGGCGTTGATGCGGCTGGCCATTGCGGGAGATCTGCATGGCCAGTGGGATCTGAGCGATCACACCCTGCTGGAGCTGCTGGCCCCTGACGCCCTGCTGGTGGTCGGCGACCTCAGCGATGGTCAACCGCGGATTCCGGCGTTGCTGCGCCAGCTCGAGCTGCCGGTGGCCTGCATCCTGGGCAACCACGACAGCGCCAAAGACCCCAGCGGCCGCACCCTGCAGCGGCAGATCGAGGCCCTGGGGCCGTTGCATTGCGGCTGGGGGCTGCGGCAGCTCCAGGATGTTTCGGTGGTCGGGGGACGGCCCGGCTCGGCCGGCGGCGGCTTTCACCTGTCCAAGGCGTGCACGGCGGTGTTCGGCCCGATCACGCTCGAGCAATCGGTGGCGCGCACCGTGGCGGCGGCAGCCGCTGCAGACCCGGCCCTGCCCCTGGTGCTCCTGGCCCACAGCGGCCCTGCGGGACTGGGCAGCCAGGCGGGCGACATCTGCGGCCGTGACTGGAAGCAGCCCGCCTGCGACTGGGGCGATCAGGATCTGACCCAGGCGATCGAGCGCATTCGCCGGCAGCGGCCCCTGCCGTTGGTGGTGTTTGGCCACATGCACCACCGGCTCAAGCGTGGCGCTGGTGAGCGCTGCAGCTTTGTGATCGATCGCGCCGGCACCGCCTACCTGAACGCAGCCTGCGTGCCCCGTCATCTGGTCGATGACGCCGGCGTGGCCTTGCGCCACTTCAGCTGGGTCGAGCTCGATGCCAGCGGGCTCTGCAGCGCTGCCCATCGCTGGTACGGCCTCGACGGGCGCCTGCGCTACGAAGAGATTCTGTACACCCGGGCCCTGGTTCGATGTTGATCGTCGCCTGCATCAGCGCCCATGGCTTCGGCCATGGGTCGCGCACGGCCGCGGTGCTGGCGGCCCTGGCGGCCCGGCGCCCCGACTGGCGGCTGCTGCTTTCGACCGACCTGCCGCCCAGCTTTCTGCGGCTGGCCATGGGAGCGGTGCCTTTTGAGCATCGCCGTTGCCAGTGGGATGTGGGGGTGATCCAGGCCGATGCCCTGGGGGCGGATCCGGCGGCGACCCTGGCGGCCCTTGTGGATCTAGAAGCTCGCTTGCCGGCCCAGGTCGACGCCGAAGCGACCTGGTTGCAGGCCCAGCGCCGCCATCCCGGTGAGCCGATCCTGGTGCTGGGTGATGTGCCGCCGGCGGCGGCTCGCCTGGCTGCACGACTGGATGCACCACTGGTGTGGCTGGCCAGCTTCGGCTGGGACGCCATCTATGGGCCCATGGGGCCGGCGTTCACCCCGTGGGGCGAGGCCGCGTTGGCGGCCTACCGCCAGGGGCAGCTGCTGATCCACTGCCCCCTGGCGATGCCGATGGCCTGGGGCATCCCAGAGGTCCGCGTTGGCCTGACCGCCTCGGCACCGCGGCTCGAAGCGCTCGCCCTTGAGCGGTTGGCCTGTGAGCTCGATCTGCCGGGGGCTCCCCATTCGGTGGTCCGCGACCGTTGCGTGTTGATCAGCTTTGGGGGCATGGGCCTTGATCTGGCTGCCGCGCCGCTGCACCGCTGGCCGGATCATCTGTTCATCGGCACCGATGCGGCTTTGGCACGCCATCCCAACGGCCGGGTGCTGCCCGAGGGGCTGCGCCCCCTGGACCTGATGCCACTGTGCGGGCGCCTGATCACCAAACCCGGCTACAGCAGCTTCTGTGAGGCCCTGAGCCAGGACGTGGGCATCCATCTGGTCGAGCGCGACGGCTTTGCCGAGGCGGCCGTGCTGCAGCGCGATCTGCAGAACCACGGTCACCATCGCCTGTTGACCCGCCAGGCCTTTGCGGCGGGCGATTGGCAGCTCGATCAACCGCTGTTGCCCCCCCGGCTGGGCCCCTTGCCCGGTGGCGGCGCCGATCAGGCCGCCGCGGCGATCGAAGCGGTGCTGATCGCCCAGGCCTGAGCTGCCACACAAGGGAGGCTGCCGCTGCAGCAATGGTGCTGCTGGGGTTGCGCCATTCGGTTCATTGCGGCACATTGGCGCAGCTTTTTGTCCTGCCCTTGCTCCTGGCCCCAGTGCCGGCGCTGCCCTTGCCGTTCGCCTGATCCGTTTTGCTGTTCAACAAGCGTCGCCACGCCCTGGGTGCTGCCCTTCTGGCATCCCTGGCTGCCCCGATGTTGTCGGCGCTGCCAGCCGCAGCCCAGCCGGTGTCGACCCAGCCCCTGTCGACCCTGGCCATGCTCGAGGCGTTGCCCCAGGGCCAGCGCATTTTTGCGATCACCCCCGAGCGGCGGGCCCTGCTCAACACGATCCGCTATGCCGAAGGCACCTGGGCCCAGGGCAGCGATCTCGGCTACCGGATTCTGTTTGGCGGCAGCGTGGTGGATAGCCTCGATCGCCATCCCAACCGGGTCATGCGCACGGCCCGCTATGCCAGCGCTGCCGCCGGTGCTTACCAGTTCATGCCCTTTACCTGGGCGCTGGCGGCACGGGCCCTGGGATTGGCGGTCTTTCATCCCGAAGCCCAGGATCAGGCTGCCCTGTTTTTGGTGCAGCGCCGCGGGGCGTTGCCCCTGGCCGACCTGGGTGAGCTGACGCCCCAGCTGGTGTCCAAGCTTGCACCCGAATGGGCATCATTCCCGACCATGCGGGGGCACAGCTATTACGGCCAGCCCGTCAAGCGCTTTGCTGATCTGAAGCGGTTCTATGACGAGAACCTGGCCCAGCTGCGTTCAGCCCTGGGCCCCAGCGAACCGCCCAGGATCTGCGAGCCCCAGAACTCGTTGAGCTGCCGGCTTGAGGCGCTCGAGCGCTTCGGTCCCCGAAATCGCCCGGGGGCCTGATCCAGGCCCGCCAAGGTTCAGCTTTCTCCTTCCTTGAACCGTTCGCGGCCCACGGTGTTCTGGGCGATCAGGTAGGCCGCCACGATCGCGCCCACAAACCCAAGGGCATTGCGGGCCAGCGGCAGCAGGTCAGGCGTGCGGGTCACGATCGGGGCCACGCCAAACACGCAGAACAGAATCACCCACAGGGGGCTCAGCAGCAGCACCCAGGCCCACTCGACCACCCGGCCCTTCTGGCGGGGGTAGGCGGCAAAGCCGACGATCAGCCCCCCCAGGATCGAGGTGCCCAGGGTCAGCACCCATTGCTCGGTGGGCAGGCCGGGAACAACCTGGCAGCCACCGATCTCGAGGCAGCCCTTGACCGTGTGCAAAGCATCGACGATGGCTGCGTCTTCGCCGTTGTCGCGCACGTAGTACTGGTTGCCAAAGCGGGTCTGCAGCTCCACCCAGAAGGTGCGCGGCATCAGCGCAAACAGGGCATCGCCGACGTTGAAGTTGAGCAGGTTGCCGCCGCGCTCGTCGGCGATCAGCAGCAATGAGCGCTCATCGAGGTGCCAGAAGTCTTTGACCGCATAGCCGGGCGTGCGGTCGTACTGGGTGAGCACCCGCAGCTTCCAGCCGCTCACGTGCTCAAAGTCCTCCAGTTCGGCTTCCAGCGCTTCGCGCTGGGGGTCGGTGAGGGCCTTGGCCAGGTCGATCACCGGTGTGGGGTGATCGGGCAGCAGGTCAGGGTTGTCGTAGGCCCAGGCAGGGGCTGCCGCGCCCAGACTCACCCAGCTGCTCAGCAGCACAACCAGCGCTGCCATCAACGCCCACAACCGCCGCATGCACTGCCTTCAGGGAAGATGCATTCTCCCTGAACCGGGAGCCCAAGCGTGAATCCGGCCCTGTCCGACGCCGAACACCCCTGCCCCCCATGGCTGGTGCAGCGCCTGCGGGCCGCTGGCGGCTCGGTCAGTTTTGCCCAGTACATGGACTGGGCCCTGCACGATCCCGAGCATGGGGCCTACGGCAGTGGCCGCTTGCAGGTGGGCCCCAGGGGCGACTTTGCGACCTCCCCGTCGCTGGGGAGCGACTTTGCAGCCCTGCTGGCGCCGCAGATCGCCCAATGGCTGCAGCTGCAGCAGGGCCCACTGGCCCTGATCGAGGCCGGACCCGGTGAAGGGGACCTGGCCGCCGATCTGGCCGATGCCCTGGTGGCGGGTTGGCCTGAGCTGGCAGCTCGCCTCGAGCTGGTGCTGATCGAGCCCAATGCCGGCATGGCGGCCCGGCAACGCCAGCGACTCGCCGGCTGCCCCCTGCCCGTGCGTAGGTGCAGCGTTGCCGATCTGGCCGCTGCGCCGCGCCGGGGCGTGCTGTTGGCCCACGAGGTGCTCGATGCCCTGGCGGTCGAGCGGGTGATCTGGGACGGGAGCCATTGGCGCCGTGAGCTGGTGCTGCTCGAGGGGGCCGAATCGCCAGAGCCCCAGCTGCGTCAGGTCCCCGGCGACCCCCTCGACCCCAAGGCGGATGCGCTGCTGTGGGAGCAACTGGTCGTGCGGGGCCTGGCTGGCTGTGGCGGGGGCTCGGCAGCAGGGCGGTTGCCTGCCGGTTGGACCACCGAACTGCACCCCACCCTCGCGGCCTGGCTGGCGGCGGCTGGCGCTGCGCTGGAGGCTGGCGTGCTGCTGGTGATTGACTACGCCCTCGAGGCCTGGCGCTACAACGCAGCGACCCGCAGCGCCGGCACGCTGATGGCCTATCGCGCCCAGCAGGCCAGTGGCGATCCCTTGCGGTCGCCAGGCAGCTGGGATCTGACGGCCCATCTCTGTCTCGAGACCCTGGATGCGGCAGCTCTGGCCAGCGATTGGCGGCTTCTGGGGCAGCGGCGCCAGGGTGAGGCCTTGCTGGCCCTTGGCCTGGCTGGGCGTTTGCATGCGTTGCAGCACAGCGATCCCTCGCGGTTGGCGTCGGCCCTGGCTTCGCGGGAAGCCTTGTTGCGGTTGGTCGATCCGGCCGGTCTGGGGGACTTTCGCTGGATTGCGTACGAAAGGGGAGCTCCCAGGGTTCCAGGCGGCTCCATGTTTCTGACGGACCCGCCGTCTCTGAACCATGGCTGTTGATTTACCGCGCAGGCGCCTGACTGAGGGTCGCGAGCCAATGGTCCAGGCTCTGCACCGGTTGATCGGGAGCACTGGTCACCTCGATGATGCGGCCGATGGCGGCGGGGGTTGTGAGGGCGTCCAGGCAGACCCGGGCTACCAGGCGCCGGGGGATGCTGTTGCTCTCCTGGGTGTCGGGGCCGCTGTAGACGACGCCTTCGGACGCGGCCCGGCTGTCGTCCTCGCTGAGGCCCCCTGGGCGCACGATCGTCCAGTCAAGGCCGCTGGCCTCGAGCCATTGTTCGCCCAGGCGCTTCCAGACCAGGATCAGGCCGAACAGGTTGAGCGGGTGCAGCCAGCGCCCGGCGCACAGCGAGCTGACTAGCACCACCCGGCCCACCCCGGCAGCCTTGCAGGCGGCCAGTTGGTCGCGGATCGCCAGCGCGTCCACCTTGAGTGGGCCGGCCAGGTCGACCGACGGCCGCGCACCGGTGGCGATCACC
>JBJOHB010000026.1:0-16656 GCA_046047915.1 Cyanobacteriota bacterium | reverse complement strand
TACGGCGCCTGGTGGCTGGGCCGCAACCGCAGCCAGCATCCCGAGGCGGTGCCGCTGCTGATCGAGGCACTCCAGCAGCGCCGGCCCCGTGACCCCGGTGCCGGCGTCGAAGAGAACGCCGTGGCCCGCAATGCCGCCCGGGCCCTGGGCAAGCTGGCGCCGGCCGCGCTGGCGGCGGTGCCCGAGCTGCTGGCCGCCCTGGCCGATCCGGACGACGGGCTGCGGGAGGCGGCGGCCCGGGCCCTGGGCGATCTGCGGGCCCCCGCGGCGGTCGACCCCATCTGCGCCCGCCTGGCCGGGGGGCCAGCGGTGGCCGGCGCCCGCCAGGAGACCTGTCCGCGCCTGGGGGAGCCCTGCGAGGCCCTGCTCGAGGCCCTGGGCGACATCGGCGTGGCCGAACCCCACGTGCTGGCGGTGATCGAGCCCTTCACCCGCCATGAGTGGCCGCTGATCCGCAGTGCCGCCGCCCGGGCGCTGCTGCAGCTCAGCGGCGAGCCCCGCTGGGCCGAGCCGCTGCTGGCGTTGCTGGGCGACAACCAGCTGCAGGTGCGCCGCGCCGCCCTGATGGACCTCGGCGCCGCCGGCTGGCGGCCGGCGGTGGAGGCCATCAGCACCACCCTGGCCGAAAACAGCCTCAAGCTGATCGCCCTGCGCGGTCTGGTCGAAAACGGCAGCGGTGAACCGGGTGACACCACCCTGCTGGCCGCCATGGACGCCCTGCTGTGATGGCCGTCGAACCCCTAATCACAGCGGTGCAGCAGGCCAGCAGCGCGCTTGAGCTGCTGCAGGCCACCGCGGCCCTGGCCCGCAGCGCCGATGCCGCCGCGGCCCCCACCCTGGTGGAGGTGCTGGGCTTCAACAACCCCGGTGCCGCCGTGGCCGCCGTCGATGGCCTGATCGCCATCGGTAGCCCGGCGGTCGATCACTTGCTGCAGCTCGACCCGCGCAACTACGGCGCCCGCGCCTGGGCGGTGCGGGCCCTGGCCGGCATCGGTGACGTGCGCGGCCTCGAGCTGCTGATTGAGGCCCTGCTCACCGATGTGGGCCCCAGCGTGCGCCGCGCCGCCGCCAAGGGGCTGGGCAGCCTGCAGCTGACTGACCTGGAGACCGACGCACGGGCCGGCATCGAACAGCGCTGCCTCGACGCCCTGGTGGAGGCCGTCGGCGATGGCGAATGGGTGGTGCGTTATGCCGTGGCCGTGGGTCTTGAAGGCCTCGCCCTGGGCAGTGGCTGGTCGGTCGAGCACAGCAACCACGGCAGCACCTGCGCAGCTCTGAGCCTCCTAAGCGACACCGCCGTCGAAGACGCCTCGGTGGTGCGCCTGCGTGCTGCGCTAGCTCTGCAGCGGTTGCAACCCTCCTGATCGCCATGACCACAACGCGGGTGCTGTTTGTCTGCCTGGGCAACATCTGCCGCTCGCCGGCGGCCGAGGGGGTGTTTGTGCACCTGCTGGCCCAGCAGGGCCTGGATGATCGCTTTGTGGTTGATTCGGCCGGCACCGGCGGCTGGCATGTGGGCCGCCGGGCCGATGCGCGCATGCGCGAGGCCGCCGCCCGCCGCGGCATCGAACTGACCAGCCGGGCCCGCCAGATCGACCTGGCCGACCTGCACAGCTTCGATCACATCCTGACCATGGATGGCGACAACCTGGCGGCGGTGCAGGCCCTGGCCCGGGAAGCGGGCAACCCGTCCGGCCAGGCCCGCATCAGCGCGATGACGACCTACTGCCGCCGCCATGCCGGTGCGACTGAGGTACCCGACCCCTATTACGGCGGCCCCCAGGGGTTTGAGCACGTGCTCGACCTGCTCGAAGATGCCTGCGGCGGCCTGCTCGACGATCTGCTGCGCTGAGCAGCTCGCAGGATGGTCTGAGCAGAGCTGGGATGACCCTGGCGTGCTGCTTGTGGGAATGACCATGGTCACTTGCAGCAGGGCTATTAAATCCAGCAGGGCTGTTCAATCCAGCAGGTCTGTTGGATGCAGCAGAGCCGTTGCAGCGCAGGTTGCCTAACCCGGCTGGGGCCAGGCGTCCTCGGGCACACGGCTGCGGAAAAGGTCGACCAGGGCCTGGATCACCGCCTCAATCGCCATGCCATCGGTGACGAGCTCGACCGCGTCGTCGGCCTGCTGCAGCGGAGCGATCGCGCGGGTCGAATCAAGGTGGTCGCGCTCGGCGATCTGGGCCTCGAGCTCGGCCAGCGACGGCACCGCAAACCCCCGCTGGGCCAGGTCCTGGGCCCGGCGGCGGGCCCGCTCGGCCACGGTGGCGGTGAGAAACACCTTGAGTTCGGCGTCTGGAAACACGGCCGTGCCGATGTCACGGCCTTCAGCCACCAGGCCCCCGCGTTGCCCCATGGCCTGCTGCTGGGCCGTGAGAGCCTCGCGCACGCACCCATGGGCAGCCACGGTCGAGACCTGCGCCGTGACCTCGGGGCTGCGGATGGCAGCGGTCACATCATGACCATTGATCTGCACGCTCTGATCGGCGCCGAGCCGCAGATCCAGACCCACCAGCAAGGGCGCCACAGCCGCGGCATCGGACGGATCAACACCTTGCTGCTGCACCCACCAGGTCACGGCGCGGTACATGGCCCCAGTATCGAGATAGATGAGACCCAGGTGCTGGGCAAAGGCCTTGGTGACCGTGCTCTTGCCGGCACCTGCTGGTCCATCGATGGCAACGATCGGGGCGCGGGTCATCAGAAAGGTGTGATCGATCAGGCGGGCAGGCCCGCAATGCACAGCAGCCGCCAGCAGGGCGAGGGGCCCAAGCTGGGGCAGCGGCCTCAGCGTATGCGCCGCGACGAACGCGACGTAATCGATCTGCAGTCCGGCCTCCTGGAGCTGGCGTGTCACCAGGGCGATCAGGGCGGCAGCGTCCCTGTCATGGCCGGCTGCAGCCTGGGCGGCCTGCAGGGCGCGAGGCAGAGCCACAGCCTGCTGCAGCTGGGCAGCATTGAGATAGCTGTTGCGAGAGCTAAGGGCCAGACCATCGCCCTGGCGCACCGTGCCACACCCCTCAACCGTGAGCGGCAGCCCCAGATCGGCCACCATCCGCCGCAGCACCACCAGCTGCTGCCAATCCTTTTCACCGAGAACGAGCCGCTGGGGCCGCACCAGGGCCAGCAGCCGCGCCACCACCGTGGCCACGCCCTCAAAGTGACCAGGACGACTGGCCCCGCAGAGGCCGGCAACCAACGACGCCGGTGGCAGCAGCCGGGTGACCTCGGACGGGCCAGCGGGGTAGATGGCAGCCGTGGTGGGCGCCCACAGGGCTGTAGCGCCGGCTGCCGCCGCCAACACCAGGTCCTGCTCGAGCTGGCGCGGATAGCGCTCCAGATCCTCGCCGGCTCCGAACTGCAGGGGATTGACGAAGACACTGACCAACACGGCCGGCACGCCAGCGCCCCGCGGCTCGGCAGCCCGGCGGATCAACAGCTGATGCCCCTGATGCAGCGCGCCCATGGTCGGCACAAAGTGCACAGGCGTGCCGCACAGGCGCTGGGCATCGCACCAGGCGTGCAACTCAGCGGAGGTGCGCAGCAGCAGCACGGGTGTCTCTGACATCAACGCGGGGATCAACACAACAAAAAGCCCATCCGCCAGGTTGACGGATGGGCATCGACGGGATCGGGGTTGCCAGAGGCTCGAGGCCTCGAGCCTCAGTGCTTCTCGAGCACCTCGAGCCGAACCTGGGCAATCCCACTGGAGGTGAGACCCAGGACATTGGCCGCTCCATGGGCCAGGTCGATGACCCGATTGCCGTGAAAGGGACCACGGTCGTTGATCCGCACGACGGCAGAGCGTCCGTTCCAGAGGTTGGTCACCCGCACCTTGGTGCCAAAGGGCAAATTGCGGTGGGCGGCGGTGAGGGTGCCACGGGTGAGGCGTTCACCGCTGGCGGTGCGACCACCGTAAAAACCGGGGCCGTACCAGCTGGCCTGGCCGGTCTTGACCGCCAGAACCCGCGGAGCGGAATTGGGCTCAGGAGCGATCGGCAGCGGCATGACGGGGGTCGGGGCCGACTCTTCGAGTCCGGTTCCCTCCGCTTCGCGAATCGCCAGCTCAGTGTCTGAGGACGACGACGACGAGGAGAGAGAAGCGGCGCGGCTGGGATCTGCAAAGCCGGGAAGCATGGCGCTGCCGGACAACAGCAGAACGAGCGCACCGAAGGAAAAGGTTTGACGCATGACAGACGAAACCCGCTGCTCGAGGGCAGCAACCGCGGCGGACCGGGTTCATCGACGTTGGATGTCCTGCTGGGGGTTGTCCTGTTGACCAGGGCCCATCCATTCAGGGCATTCGCGACGGAGTTCCTAGCGAGATGAACGACGGCGTGACCGTAACCGCTTCAGCCCGCGACTTTGGCTTGACAGATCCGGCAGCACAATGATCAGCATTTGTCATCACCGCCGGCATCCCAGCTCCTCACTGGGCTCCGAGCAGCCCGACCAGGCGCCATTGATCAGCGAACCTGATCACCGTGATCAGCCGGGCTGATCGGGACTTATGCCAATCCGCGATCCGTCCTCGACCCTGGCGCTGTTGCAGGATCAGGACATTCCCACCGTTCCCTGTTCACCTGTCATGGATTACCGCACTGCCGGGGTCGACGTGGTGGCCGGTCGGGCTTTTGTCGAGCGGATCCGCGCCAGTGTCGAAGCCACCCATCGCCCCGAAGTGGTCGGCGGGCTGGGGGGCTTCGGCGGGCTGACGCGTCTGCCAGCCGGGCTCGAGCGGCCCTTGCTGGTGGCGGGAACCGACGGGGTGGGCACCAAGCTTGAGCTGGCCCAGGCCCATGGCCGCCATCACAACGTCGGCATCGACCTGGTGGCCATGTGCGTCAACGACGTGATCACCAGCGGGGCCGAGCCCCTGCTGTTTCTTGATTACATGGCCACCGGCCGGTTGAGCCCCGAGGCGATGGCCGCCGTGGTCGAGGGCATCGCCGATGGATGCCGCCAGAGCGGCTGTTCCCTGCTGGGGGGCGAAACCGCCGAAATGCCTGGTTTTTACAGCCCCGGGCGTTATGACCTGGCGGGCTTCTGCCTGGCGGTGGTGGACGAAGCCAAGCTGATTGACGGCCGCAGCGTCACCCCGGGCGATGCGATCGTCGCCGTGGCCAGCAGCGGCGTGCACAGCAACGGCTTCAGCCTGGTGCGGCGCATCCTGGAAGACCAGGGAATCGACAACACAGCGACCCTGCCGGGCACGACCGTGCCGTTGATCGAAGCCTTGCTGGAACCCACGCGGCTGTATGCGTCGCTGGTGCGCGAGCTTCTGGCTGCAGAGCTGCCGCTCAACGCCATGGCCCACATCACCGGTGGTGGATTGCCCGAAAACCTGCCGCGCTGCCTGCCGGCCGGCACCGGCGCCGTTCTGGACCCCGGCAGCTGGGAGCGCCCGGCGGTGTTCCGCTGGCTGCAGGACGCCGGCGAGGTGCCCGAGGCCGACCTGTGGCACACCTTCAACCTGGGGGTCGGGTTCTGCCTGGTGGTGCCGGCCGACCAACAGCAGCGGGCGATCAGCCTGTGCGATCAGGCCGGTCATCGCGCCTGGCCCTTGGGCGAAGTCCAGAGCCTGGCCCCAGGCAGCCCGGTCCTGGTCGGACTGCCCTGCTGATTTGCATCAGATCGAGGCCTGCAGCCCCGTCAATGCTGCCGCAACGGGTAGGGTCAGCTTCAGCAGTGGGTTGTCTTGACGACACCCACGCCTGCGGATCCGCGAGATCACGTCACAAGATCACGACAACAGTTAGTCAGTTAAGTCCTATGCAATACCCATACAACCCTGCCGATGCAGCACGGCAGAACGACCTGCGCGTCGCCGATTTCGGTGGCGTGAGCGGACGACGTATCACCCGCCGCCGTAGCTCGGCAGGTCCGGTGCCGCCGCAACGGCCCCAGCGGCCAATGGCCACCCCGAACAGCGCCCCCCGCTCGGGCGGGAGCGGCCCCAGGCCGACGTTTCTGACCCTGCGAGACCACGGCAAGGTCTATGTGGCCGATCTGCCTCGCTTGTCAGACGGCCAGCTGGCCCAAGTGGCCAACGAAGCCCGCGACGTGCTGACCAGCCTGCAGCGCCGTCTCGATGAACTGGGCAGCCCGATCAGCCAGGACCCGGCTGAACGGGACACCCGCATCCGGGCCACCACCAAGCGGGATGTGACCGAGCGGTTCCTGCGGGCCATCGACGAAGAGCAGACCCTGCGACGCAGCAATCCCGCTCTGCGGGCCGCCGCCGGCGAATCGCTGGCCAAGGCGTTTCTGGAACTGGCCCGACACCGCCTGCCCGGCTCCACCTTTGACTCGCTGCTGCAGGAAGCGCTCGAGGCCTGTGAACCCGAGGCGGCGGCCCAGGCCGAGGCTGCCAGCCGGCGGGTGGTCCCGATCGTGCGCCGCAGCGAAGGTCCCGAACCGGAGCGGCGCCCCCTGCCGGTGGTGCTCACGCCCGTGCAACCGCCCCAGGCGGTCTAGGGGCGATCAACGGCTGCTGAACGGATTGGCAGGCATGCCCACCGGCAGCGCGCGGGCCGCCTGATCGAGGGCCTCCCGCTCGCCCTCGCTCAGCTGCCACTGGACTGCCGCTGCCGCCGTTTCCACCTGATCGACGCTGCGCAGCCCGACGATCGGCATCGCTCCATGGCTGCGGCACCAGTTGAGCGCCACGGCCGTCGGTGAGCTCTGCCGTTCATCGGCAATGGCGCTGAGCAGCGTCAGCAGCGGCGTGATGCGGGGCTGCAGGCGGGCAAACAGCAACCGGCGCGCTCCTGCGGGCGGCGGCGCACCGATCGGCCGGCTCAACAGACCCAGCGCCAGCGGGCTGTAGGCGATCAGCGCAACCCCCAGCTCGCGGCAGACCTCGGCCACACCGCCCGGGGCGAGCGCCTGGGGGGCCAGCAGCGACAGCTGCACCTGCAGGCTGGCCAAGGACACCCCCTGCCGCTGCAGGCGCTCGTGCAACAGACGCAGCCGCTGGGGGCCCACATTGGAGAGTCCCAGCGAACCGACCTGTCCCTCGCGCACCAGGTCGGCCAAGCCGTCGAGCAAGGGGCCGTCCTGCCAAGGGGCATAGCGGGCCGTGCTCCAGTGCAACTGCACCCGTTCAAGGCGCCCCCCCAGGCGTTGCCGCGAGGCGACGAACGCCCGGTGCAACCCCTGGCGTCCCAAGCGCCAGGGGAAGGGGGCCAGCTTGGTGGCCACGCAGACGCCCTGCCGTTGCTGGGGTGTCAAGGCCCCACAGAACTGCCCCAGCAACGCCTCGCTGCGACCGTTGAAGCGACCGGTGCCGTACGAGTCGGCGGTGTCAAAGAAGGTGAGACCCCGCTCCACCGCCCGCGCAAACGTGGCCTGCAGCTGCTGGTCCTGGCGGGGGTCATACCCCCAGAGCAGCTGGTTGCCCCAGGCCCAGGTGCCCACGCCGATCGGCGGACTGGACCCCGGCTGCGCCAAGGTGATGCTCATCCCGAACGGCCGCCCAGCTGACCGCCATGATGCGCGAAACCCCAGCCGAGGGTGCCCCAACGGCGACCAACCCTGGTGCGGCGGCTGTGCCGGCCCATGCCGAGCAGCCTGCGGCGACCGAGCCGGTGCTGTGCGGTCACTGCGGCCGCACCGCCAGCAACGGCCTGAGCTGCATCGGCGCCTGTGTCGCCGACTCGGGCTACTGAGGGATGGGATCGTTCCGCCTGGCCATGGTGCTGGCCGCGGCCCTGCTGGGCGTGGGGCAGGCGCTGGCCGCCGAGGACGGCGATGACGGCTTTGGCCGCTGGGAGAGCACCCTGCGCCGCTGCCAGTTGCAGTGGCCCAAGCAGGGGCAGCAGCCGGCCCAGCAGAGCCCATGCCTGAAGATCCGCCTCGACCAGACGATCGAAGGCATGTTGCGGGTGCGTTTCATCAATGGTCTGACCAGCAGCCGCTATGCCAGCGAGGAGCTGACCTTTGCCGGACTGCTGCTGCAACAGGATCAGCCGATGCGCTGCCGCGGCGGCAGCTGCCAGCCCAGCTGGCCCCTGCGCCTGCAGGTGCATGGAGTCGCCAGCCGACGCTTTGACCCGCGCGGCCTGGCCGAGCAGTTGCCCCAGAACCAGCTGGCCAAAGGCAGCTGCCAGCTCAACGCCGCGCTGCTGCAATGCCAGGCCCGCGGCTTAGACGGCCAACGCTGGCAGGCCAGCGCCCAGATCAGTGAGCCGGTCAAACGGTGATGTGACACTGACGAATGCTCAGTGTTTCCCGTCAAAGGCGGCACCCAGATTCGAACTGGGGATAAAGGATTTGCAATCCTCTGCCTTACCACTTGGCCATGCCGCCGGCCTTGGGAGCAAACTCCCGCTCAGGGATCGTATCAGCTGTGGCATGGGCGAAGGCTTGCTGGTTCTAAGCAACGGCCACGGCGAAGACCTGATCGCGATGCGGGTGCTCGACGCCCTGGCACGGCGCAGGCCGCAGCTGCAGCCAGCGGTGCTGCCGCTGGTGGGCCAGGGGGGGGCCTACGGCGCGGCCGCAGCCGCGGGCCGGTTGCACCGGGTGGGGCCCCAGCTGCAGCTGCCCAGCGGCGGCTTCAGCAACCAGAGCCTGCGGGGCCTGCTGGCCGACCTGCGGGCCGGGCTGCCGCTGCTCAGCTGGCGCCAGTGGCAGCTGGTGCGGGCCTGGGGCCGCAGCGGCCGGCCGGTGCTGGCGGTCGGCGATCTGCTGCCGCTGCTGCTGGCCTGGGCCGCAGGGGGGCCCTACGGCTTCATCGGCACCCCCAAGAGCGACTACACCTGGGCCAGCCCGCCGCCCCTGGGCTGGGGAGCCAGCCCCGTGGCCGATGCCTACCACCGCCTCAAGAGCAGCGAATGGGACCCCTGGGAATGGGCGCTGATGGCCCACCGCCGCTGCCGGCTGGTGGCCGTGCGGGATGCGCTCACGGCCCGGGGGCTGCGACGCCATGGGGTGGCCGCCCTGGCGCCCGGCAATCCGATGATGGATGGTCTGGATAGCGCGCCCCTACCCACGCGCCTGCGGCCGCGGCGGCGGTTGCTGCTGCTGGCCGGCAGTCGCATGCCCGAGGCCCTGCGCAATGCCGAACGGCTGCTGAGCGCCCTCAACGAGCTGCCCGCGGGAGCGCCCGTCACCGTGCTGCTGGCCACGGGCCGGGAGCCGAGCCCCGATCAGCTGGCCCCCCTGCTGCAGCATCAGGGCTTTGGGCTGCACGGCGCCGACTCGGGCCCCACCGGGCCCGAACCCGATGCCGCCCCTGCGGCCATCTGGCGCCGGGGCACCATCGAGCTGTGGATCGGTCCGGGACGCTTTGCGGCCTGGGCCGGCTGGGCCGAGGTGGGTCTGGCCAATGCGGGCACCGCCACCGAGCAGCTCACCGGCCTGGGCATCCCGGCCCTGTCACTGCCGGGGGCAGGGCCCCAGTTCAAGCCGGGCTTCGCCCGCCGCCAAAGCCGCCTGCTGGGCGGCGCCGTGGTGCCCTGCCGCGACGCCAGCCACCTGGCCGAGCGCTTGCAGGTGCTGCTGGCCAGCCCCGAGCTGCGCCGTCAGCTCGGGCGCCAGGGCCAGCGCCACATGGGCCCTGCCGGCGGCAGCGCAGCGCTCGCGGCCCTGGTCGAAGCGCGGTTGCTGGCCGCGGGATGATGGCCCCATTGCCAAGGGGCCATGGCGGGCATTTCTGATCGCGAGTACAGCATCCTGTGCGGCCGGCTGGCCACCCTGCTGGGGGTCAGCCAGGCCGCCGCTCGCCGCAAGGTCGACATCCGCGCCGCCCAGGACGGACAACGGGATGTCGCCGGCCGGATCGCCATCGCCACGGCACTGCTGGCCGAACTGCAGGCCAGCAGCACCGATCACCAGGGCATGCTCAGCGCCCAGCTGGGCACCGTCGGCAACGACGACCGCTTCATGGTCGAGGACTAAATCAAGATCTAACGGTTGCCGCCGCTGCTGTGCTCAAACAGCAGGTGAAAGCGGTTGCGATCCAGATCGGCCATCACCGGCACGCAGCCAAAGCAGCGCTCGGCCAGGGCCCAGCGGTCCTCGCGCTTGAGCATCTGCTCGAGCCGATCGCGCGCCGGCAGCAGGTAGCGCACATCGCCGGCGGCGTAGGCCAACTGGGCGTCGGACAGGTCCTCGACCCGGCCCCAGTCCGAACTCTGGGCCTGTTTGTCGAGCTCAACCCCCACCAGCTCTTGCACCACCTCCTTGAGCCCGTGCCGGGGGCTGTAGGTGCGGGCCAGGCGGCTGGCGATCTTGGTGCAAAAGATCGGCTGGACCGTGATGCCCAGGTTCTCGGCCAGGGCCGCCACGTCAAAACGGGCGAAATGGAACACCTTTTCGGTGGCGGTGTCCTCAAACAGGGCCTGCAGCCGCGGTGCAGCCGTCTGGCCCTGCTGCAGGCGCACGCAGCAGACGTTGTCGTGGTCGTCGCAGATCTGCACCAGGCAGAGCCGGTCGCGGCCATGGATCAGGCCCATCGCCTCGGTGTCGACCGCCAGCGCCCTGGCGCCGGCATACAGCGAGGCCCATTCGGCATCCAGATCGCCGTCAAACACCGCAAAGCGGGCCGGCGCTGGCAGGTTGCTGCTGGAGGGGGCTTGGCTCAAGGGAGCTCGCTTCAAACCACCCATGCTGGCAAGCCGCAGAATGGGGTCTCTTTGGTGCCTGCCGTCGGCGGCCCGCCCGCGATGCCCAGCTCCGGTTCGATCCTGCTGCTCACCGTGCTGATGGCGATCGGCCTGGTGTTCTTTCTCAGGGCCGCCAGCAAGGACCGCACCACTGTGGTGGATGTGCACTCGCCCAGGCCGGCGCTCGAGGTGCTCGACGGGCTAAGCACCTGGCTGCAGGCCCGCGGCTGGAGCCGCGACGGCGCCGACCCCGAGCGGCAGGTGCTGCGGTTCAGGGGCCAGGTGGCCAGCAGCCTGCCCCTGGCCGTGCTGCTGTCACTGCTGGGCAGCCTGGGGGCGGCCTGCCTGGGCCTGGTCCTGATCCAGCTGTGGCCAGCGGTGGGCTGGTGGCCCCTGCTGCTGGCCTTGCTGGGTCCGGGGGCAGGCCTGGTGTACAGACGCCGGGCCGAACGGCCCGAGATCGTCGAGCTGCGCCTGCTCGAGGACTCCCCGACCAGCGGCTGCGACCTGCGGCTGCGGGCCCACCGCGATGAACTGATCGCCCTGGAGCAGGAACTGGGATCAAGCCTGGGGCTGGCCAGCGATGGCGCCCTGCTCAGTTCTCCGATTTGATGGCGGCCATGGCCCGTTTCCGCCCCGCAGCCACCCTGGTGGTGGCAACCCTGTGCCCGATGACCCTGGGCCTGGCCATGGGGCTGATGCCAGCGGCCCAGGCCCAGCAGAGCCCCTGGGGCCTGGACGAGACCTCCTTCACCGGCCCCCGCTCACGCCTGGCCAAGAACTGGCAAGGACTGCGTCCCCTGGCGCCGACGACCGCCATCTTGGTGATGCCCGGCCACGCCGATTCCCAGGGATTCGGCAGCGGCGCCAGCGGCGCAGCCGTGGCGGTGTCCGGCGCCCGGCCGATGGATCCCACGATCAGCGACGAGCTGTACTGGAACCTGGCCACCGTCGAGGCGGTAGTGCGCCTGGGGCAGGCCCGGGGCCTCAACATCCGCAGCTACGACCCGGGCGTGCGCCGCATCGCCAACGGTCAGGACCCGCGCACCACCTGGAGCGTGGGCAAAGCCCATGTGCAGGCCGGGGGGTACGCCTTCGAGATTCATTACGACGCCCATGGCTCGGCCGGGATCGGTTCGGGACTGATCCCGCCGCTCAAAGGCCAACCCAGCCTGATCGACGAAAGCCTGGCCCGGGAATTCGGCGCCTTTCCGCTTTGGTTCCGCGATGGCCTGGGGGCCCCGAAGCGGGGCATTTCGATTCTTGAGATCGGCAAGCTCGAAGGTCAGCTCGAGGCCCGCCTGCGCAACCCGGCCACCCGCGAGCAGACCCTCGAGGCGATTGCCGTGCGGATTGTCACCGCCCTGGAACAGGGCTTAGGGGACCCACGGCCCTCCGGCGGGGCTGAGGGTGCGATCGCCATGCCGCCGCTTACCCCACCGCCTGATGTGGTTGGCAGCGTGCTGCCAGTCCAAGATCGCCAAGCCAGTCCTGGGGCTTGGTGAACAGGTCGGTCAGCAGGGCTTCGCGGCTGCCGGGCTCGGCGCTGTAGCCGTACTCCCAACGCACCAGGGGCGGCAGTGACATCAGGATCGACTCAGTGCGGCCGTTGGTCTGCAGGCCAAAGATCGTGCCCCGATCAAACACCAGGTTGAACTCGACATAACGGCCGCGGCGGTACAGCTGGAACTGGCGCTCGCGATCGCCGTAGGCCAGGTCGTGGCGCTTCTCAACGATCGGCACGTAACTGGGAAGGAACGCATGGCCGCAGGCGCTGGCCAGGGCGAACAGCTGCTCCCAGGTCTGGTCGATCGCGCCGGTCTGGGCGCTCACGGCCGCGGCCGGTCCCGACGGATCCTGGCCCTTGTAGAGGGTGCCGGCCGGGTCCTGGTAGTCGTAAAAAATGCCGCCCACGCCGCGGGTCTCGCCGCGGTGCTTGAGGAAGAAGTACTCGTCACACCAGGGCTTGAACACCGGGTAATAGGCCGGATTCACCGCATCGCAGGCGCCCTTGAGGGTGCGGTGAAAATGCTGGGCGTCCTCCAGAAAGGGGTAATACGGGGTGAGATCGGCACCACCGCCGAACCACCACACGGGCCCGGCTTCGAAATAGCGGTAGTTGAGGTGCACCGTCGGCACATAGGGGTTGCGCGGGTGCAGCACCATCGAGGTGCCAGTGGCGAACCAGCGCTGGCCGGCGGCTTCGGGCCGCTGATTGAGGATCGACGGGGGCAGCTGGTCACCCTCAACCTCCGAAAAGTTGACGCCGCCCTGCTCGAACACCCGGCCACCCTTCATCACCCGGCTGCGGCCGCCGCCGCCCTCGGGGCGCACCCAGCTCTCTTCGGCGAAGCTGCCCTCGCCGTCGAGCGCGGCCAGACCGGTGCAGATCGAATCCTGCAGCCCCATCAACAGGGCCCGGGCACGGGAGCGGGAGTCGGTGGGGGGAGCTTGCAGCATCGCGGCGGCGCACCCGACGGGCGCAGGGAACCGGTTCACCTTTTCAGCTTGCCTGCCGGTGGCACAAGCGCCCGTGAGGGTCTGTCATGGGCTGAGCCACCGGCCATGGTGCCTAGGATCCCGGCCTGCCCCCGTCCTGCGAGCCCAGCTCTCCAATGACCTCCAACGCCGCGCTCACCAGTGCCCTTGATGGCCTCAGGGACGCCGGCAGCGGTCGCTCGCTGATCGAACTGGGCTGGATCACCGACCCGCGGCTGCAGAACGGTCGCGCCGTGTTCCGGCTGTCCCTGCCCGGGTTTGCCCACAGCCAGCAGGGCCGCATCGCCGCCGAAGCCCGCGCGGCGCTGCTGGCCATCGACGGGGTGGACGACGTGCAGATCGAACTGGCTCCCCAGGCCCCCGGATCCCATGCCGGCGCCCCGATCGGCGCCGCCGGCCACGGCCCCGCCCCTGGTCCGGCGGGCCAACTGCCCGATGCGCAGCCGATCCCGGGTGTGCGTCAGGTGATTGCCGTCAGCAGTGGCAAGGGCGGCGTCGGCAAAAGCACCGTGGCCGTGAACCTAGCCTGCGCCCTGGCCCAACAAGGCCTGCGGGTGGGCCTGCTGGATGCCGATATCTATGGACCCAATGCGCCCACCATGCTGGGCGTGGTGGACCAGACCCCCCAGGTGCGCGGCGAAGGCGCCGCGCAGGTGCTGACGCCGATGGAGAGCTGCGGCATCGCCATGGTCTCGATGGGCTTGCTGATCGCCGAGAACCAGCCGGTGATCTGGCGTGGCCCGATGCTGAACGGCATCATTCGCCAGTTTCTCTATCAGGTCGAATGGGGCGAGCGCGATGTGCTGGTGGTCGACCTGCCCCCCGGCACCGGTGATGCCCAGCTGACCGTGGCCCAGGCGGTACCGATGGCCGGCGTGGTGATCGTCACCACCCCCCAACAGGTGGCGCTGGCCGACGCCCGCCGCGGCCTGGCCATGTTCCTGCAGATGGGGGTGCCCGTGCTGGGCGTGGTCGAGAACATGAGCGCCTTCATCCCACCGGATGCCCCCGACAAGCGGTACGCCCTGTTTGGCAGCGGCGGTGGCCAGCGGCTGGCCTCAGAGGCGGCGGTGCCCTTGCTGGCCCAGCTACCCCTCGAGATGCCGGTGCGCGAAGGCGGTGATGCCGGCGTGCCGGTGGTGCTGAGCGCTCCCGAATCGGCCACGGCCCGCGCCTTCAGCGCCCTGGCCGAGGCCCTGCTGGAGGCGACCCGGCAGCCGGTGGCGGCCTAATCCATGCAGAGCCTGCTGGCCCGCCGCAACCGCATGTTCGCGGGGCCGGCCAAGGGCCGGCGCCGCCTGCTGGCCGGCGTCGACCTGGTGCTCTGGGGCATTCCCCTGGCCATGATCCTGGTGGCGGGTGTGCTGATCGCCAGCACCCAGCGCGAAGCCAACTACGCCGACTGGTACCAGCACTGGGTCACCGCCGGCGTGGGTCTGGTGATCGCCCTGCTGATCGGCACGATTCCACTGGAACGCTTCAAACCCCTGCAATGGCCGATTTACGGCGCCACCGTGGCGAGCCTGATTGCCGTGCGCATCATCGGGGTCAGCGCCCTGGGGGCCCAGAGCTGGATCAACATCGGCGGCTTCCATGTCCAACCATCCGAGTTCGCCAAGGTGGCAGCGATCCTGCTGCTGGCTGGGGTGCTCTCGCGCTTTCCGGTGGAGCGTCCGGTCGACCTGATCCGGCCCACAGCGATGATCGCCGTGCCCTGGCTGCTGGTGTTCGTGCAGCCCGATCTGGGCAGCTCGCTGGTGTTCGCCGCCATCCTGCTGGTGATGATGGTCTGGTCGGGAATGCCAGGCGCCTGGGTGGTGCTGCTGCTGTCGCCCCTGATCAGCGCGATCGTGGCGGGGGTCTGGCCCTGGGGCCTGATCGCCTGGATCCCGCTGATGGGCTGGCTCGCCTGGACGCGCCTGCCCTGGAGGCGCACCGCTGTGGGGGTGGTGCTGGCGATCGAAACGCTGTTCGCTGTAGCCACCCCCTGGCTCTGGACCAACGTGCTGCTGCCCCACCAGCGGGCGCGGCTGACGATCTTTCTCGATCCCTCCCAGGACCCCCTGGGCAGCGGCTACCACCTGCTGCAAAGCACCGTTGGCATTGGCTCTGGCGGCTGGTTCGGCATGGGGCTGATGCAGGGCTCGCTGACCAAGCTGCGCTTCATTCCGGAGCAGCACACCGATTTCATCTTCAGTGCCCTGGGCGAGGAGACGGGCTTTCTCGGCTCGGCCCTGGTGGTGATCGGCTTTGCCGTGCTGATGGCCCGTCTGCTGCAGATCGCCGATCGGGCCAGCACCGACTTTGAGGCCCTGACCGTTGTGGGCATCGGCGCCATGCTGATGTTCCAGGTGGTGGTGAACATCAACATGACCATCGGGCTGGGACCGATCACCGGCATCCCGCTGCCGTTTTTGAGCTACGGCCGTTCGGCCATGCTCGTCAACTTCATCGCCCTGGGGATGGTCTCGTCGGTGGCCCGACGCGGCCGGCGCAGCAGCCGCCGCGCATGAGCCTGGACGCCCTGCGGCAGCTGCTCGCCGCCGGGGTGCCGGCAGGCCGATCCGACGATGACGCCGTGCGGCGCCAGTGGTGGGCAGCCCTGGCCACCCTGCAGGACGACTTCCTGTTGCCGATTCCCGATCTGGAGGGGCTCTGGCTGGCGGCGCCGCTGCCGGCGCTGTTTGACCCGACCCTGCTGCAACAGCTGCAGGGCTGGGTCTGGGCCCCAACCGAACTGGATGCCCTGCTGAGCCCCCCCCCGGCCCTGTTGCCACCCCCCGACGGCCCGCGGCAGTCAGCCCAAGGCTCGGCAGCGCACCCCCCCTGTGAACGGCTGGTGCTGCGCGACGACGATGGCACCGACCCCCTGCTGCTGGTGATCACACCGCAGCTGCAGGTGGCGATGGCCGTGAGCGGAGCGCCCGGGGCCCGCAGCCTGCTGGTGCGGTTTGAGCCCGATGTGCTGTCCGAAGCCCTCAGCCTGGTGCACGAACGGCTCGAGCAGAGCGATGCGCAAGCCGCCGCCGCGCTGCGCCGTCGCCTGCAGCAGCTGGGCAGCCTGCACAGCGACGCCAGCCTGGGCCTGCGCTTCTGGGCCCGGCTGTCCGAACGGCTGGCCGCCATGGCCCCCAGCGTCACCCTGCAGCCGCTGCTGCCGGCGGCTGCGCCCCACCAGCCGACCGGCGCACCGGCCGCCGAACTGGCCCTGCTCGAAGCGATCACCCACGAGGTGCGCACGCCCCTGGCGACGATCCGCACCCTGATTCGCTCGCTGCTGCGCCGCAGCGACATGCCCGCGGTGGTGCGGCAGCGGCTGGAGCAGATCGACGGCGAATGCAGCGAACAGATCGACCGCTTCGGACTGATCTTTCTGGCGGCCGAGCTGCAGCGTCAGCCGCCCAGCGAGCCGATCGGCGACACCCAGGCCCTGGCCCGCACCGATCTGGCTCGGCTACTGGCCCAGCTGGAGCCGCTCTGGCAGCGGCAGCTCAACCGCCGCGGCCTGGCCTTTGCGCTGAACCTGAGCGAGGGCCTGCCCGAAGTG
>JBJOHB010000025.1:0-3520 GCA_046047915.1 Cyanobacteriota bacterium | reverse complement strand
GCCTCGGCAGCACCACCGCGGTTGATCGCCTGGCGCCAGTGGTCATAGGACTCCTGGGGCACCTCGAAGGGGCCGTAGCTCCAGTCGAGGGCCTTGCGGGTCAGCTCGGCCTCCTCGGCACCCAGGGCAGCGCCGTGCACGCCGGCGGTGTTGGCCTTGTTGGGTGAGCCGTAGCCGATGGTGGTGGTGACCTTGATCAGGCTGGGCTTGTCGGTGACGGCCTTGGCGGCCTCGATGGCCCGCTGAATGCCGGCCACGTCGGTGTTGCCGTCGGCCACATGCTGCACATGCCAGCCGTAGGCCTCATAGCGCTTGAGGACGTCTTCAGTGAAGGAAACGTTGGTGTTTCCGTCAATCGTGATGTGGTTGTCGTCGTAAAGGGCGATCAGCTTGCCCAGACCCAGGTGACCTGCCAGGGAGGCGGCCTCCGAGGCCACGCCTTCCTGATTGCAGCCATCACCCATGAGCACATAGGTGTAGTGGTCGACCAGGTTCAGACCGGGCTTGTTGAACTTGGCGGCCAGGTGGGCTTCGGCGATCGCCAGACCCACGGCGCTCGAGATGCCCTGACCCAGGGGTCCGGTGGTGACTTCGACACCGGCGGTCTCAAAGGTTTCGGGGTGGCCCGGGGTGCGGCTGCCCCACTGCCTGAACTGTTTGATGTCTTCCAGGCTGACTGAGTCGTAGCCGCTCAGATGCAGCAGGGCGTACAACAGCATGCAGCCATGGCCGGCCGACAGCACGAAGCGGTCGCGGTTGAACCACTTGGGGTTCTTGGGGTTGTGCTTGAGGACCTTGTCCCAGAGGGCGAAGGACATCGGCGCACAGCCCATCGGCAGCCCGGGGTGACCCGAGTTCGACTTGTTGATCGCGTCGATCGCCAAGAAGCGAATGCTGTTGATGCAGAGGCTCTCGACCGAGGTGGAGGGGGCGACGACCATGGCGTGGAAGGGGCGAGGACGGGAGAAGGAAAAAGGTGGGGAGGGAGGAGGGCCTGGCCCGACCCTCAGCCGCTCAGGCGGCGAAAGGCCAGACAGACGTTGTGGCCACCGAAACCGAAGGAGTTGGAGAGCACCACACCCACCTTCGCGTCCCGGGCCTGATTGGGCACGACATCCAGATCACATGCCGGATCGGGGTTCTGGTAGTTGATGGTCGGCGGCACCAGCTGGTGCTGGATCGCCAGAACGGCGGCCACGGCCTCGATGCCGCCACTGCCACCCAGCAGATGCCCGGTCATCGACTTGGTCGAACTGACCGGAATCTGGTAAGCCCGTTCGCCCAGGGCGCTCTTGATCGCTGAGGTCTCGTTGCTGTCGTTGGCCGGGGTGCTGGTCCCGTGGGCGTTGATGTAATCAACGTCCTCTGGTGTCAGGCGGCCGTCAGCAAGGGCCAGACGGATCGCCTCGGCGCCCCCGACCCCACCCGGCGAGGGTGCGGTGATGTGGTGCGCGTCGCAGGTCATGCCATAGCCGACGATTTCGGCCAGCACGGTGGCGCCGCGGGCCTGGGCATGCTCCAGGCTTTCGAGCACCAGCACGCCGGCGCCCTCACCGATCACAAAGCCATTGCGCTCGGCATCGAACGGTCGGCTGGCGGTGGCGGGGTCGTCATTGCGGAACGACAGCGCCTTGGCACTGGCAAAGCCGGCCACTCCAAGGGGGGTGATGGCCGACTCGGCACCGCCGCAGACCATGGCATCGGCCAGGCCCAGCTGAATCAACCGGAAGGCATCGCCGATCGCGTTGGAGCCGGCAGCACAGGCCGTGGCGACGGCGGTGCTGGGGCCCTTGGCACCCACAGCAATGGCCGCCAAGCCCGTGGCCATGTTGGGAATCATCATCGGCACGCAGAACGGGCTGACCCGATCGGGCCCCCGCTCATGCAGCACCTGGGCTTGGGTCTCCATCATCAGCAGCCCGCCCACGCCCGAGCCGATCGCCACGCCGACCCGGTGTTGATTGTTGGCATCGATCGTGAGACCTGCATGGGCCACCGCCTGCTTGGCGGCGACGACGCCGAACTGGCAGAACCGATCCCAACGTTTGCTTTCCTTCGGTTCAAGCCAACCGCTGGGGTCGAACCCCTTCACTTCAGCGGCGAAGCGGCAGGCGTGTCGCGAGGCATCAAACAGGGTGATCCCAGCCACCCCATTGCGGCCGGACCTCAGACCTTCCCAGTACTGGGAAACGTCGTTGCCAATCGGTGTGACCGCGCCCAGGCCAGTGATGACGACGCGGCGGAGACCCTCCACCATGGACGCTTCAGGCCTGCTTGTCCTGGATGTACTTGACGGCATCGCCCACGGTGGTGATGCCTTCGGCCGCTTCGTCGGGGATCTCGATGTCGAAGGCTTCCTCCAGCGCCATCACCAGCTCGACGGTGTCGAGGGAGTCAGCGCCCAGATCGTTCTGGAAGTTGGACTCGGGCTTGACATCACCGGCGTCGACGCTGAGCTGCTCGGCAACGATCGAGCGCACTTTCTCGAAGATCGCTTCCTGGGACATGGCCGCTGTGAGGGAGGTCGCATCCTACGGGGCGGCCTGAAAGCGCTCCCCGTTCGTATGAACAAGGGTGACGGGCTGGGTCCAGGTCGCCATCGGTTCAGATCGCCTTCGGTACGTTTGGCGTCACGCCGTCTGAATCCGGCACCTCCGCCCGCGACCGCTTCCGAGGCACATGTCCCACGCCGTCAAGATCTACGACACCTGCATCGGCTGCACCCAGTGCGTGCGTGCCTGCCCTCTCGATGTGCTCGAGATGGTCCCCTGGGATGGCTGCAAGGCCGGCCAGATCGCCAGCTCCCCCCGCACGGAAGATTGTGTTGGCTGCAAGCGCTGCGAGACCGCCTGCCCGACCGACTTCCTCAGCATTCGCGTTTATCTGGGCGACGAGACCACCCGTTCGATGGGTCTGGCTTACTGAGCCGCCTCACATAAGCTCAAGCCCGGCCCGCGTGCCGGGCTTTTTTGTTGGTTTGCAGGCCTATGTGCGGCATCGTTGCCCTGATCGGTTCGCGTGAGGCGGCACCGCAGCTGCTTGAGGGTCTGCGGCAGCTCGAGTACCGGGGTTACGACTCGGCCGGCATCGCCACGATCGAGTCCCAGGGTCAGCTGCATTGCCTGCGGGCCGAGGGCAAGCTGATCAACCTGACCCAGCGTTACGAGGCCCAGGGAGCTGCGGGGCAATGCGGCATTGGCCACACCCGCTGGGCTACCCATGGCAAGCCCGAAGAGCGCAATGCGCACCCCCACCTGGATGGCAGCGGCCAGCTGGCGGTGGTGCAGAACGGCATCATTGAGAACCATCGCAGCCTGCGTGAAGAGCTGCAGGCTGGTGGCGTGGTGTTCCGTAGCGACACCGACACCGAGGTGATTCCCCATCTGGTGTCGCGGCGCCTGGCCGAGCTGCAGGCCGGCGGAGCGCTGGCCAGTGGCAGCGTGCTGCTGCAGGCCTTGCAGGATGTGCTGCCGCTGCTGCACGGGGCCTATGCCCTGGCGGTGGTCTGGGCCCAGGCCCC
>JBJOHB010000024.1:0-7961 GCA_046047915.1 Cyanobacteriota bacterium | reverse complement strand
CCCTGGCTGAGGCGATCCAGGCTTATACCCTCAACGGCGCCAAGCAGATGGGCCGCGCCCACGCGTTCGGCTCGATCGAAGTCGGCAAGAAGGCCGACCTGATCCTGCTGAACCAGAACCTGTTCAAGATCAACCCCGAGGCGATCCCCGCCACCAAGGTGCTGGCCACGATGGCCGGCGGCCGCCTGGTGCACGACGTGGCCTACGGCATTGGCGATGCCGACCTCACCAACCTCGAGACGCTGGATCAGGGGGCGGTGGGGTTGTGTCCCTATGCCGACACCGAGGGGCACAACCATGCGCATGGGCATGCCCACTGAAGCTCCCCATACACTGGGCAGATCTCAGCGACTCCGTCCCCAGGGCATGGCATCGACCGCACCTCAATCATTCGTTCGGGCACTCGCCCTCTGGGGAGCTGGATTGGGTCTGGCCTGCGCCGCAGCAGCGCAACTGCCGGCTCTGGCCAACACCCCCGACAAACAGGGCTGGATCGCCCTCCCGACCCGGGTCGATGAGATCAAGGTCCGCTACCGATCAATGGGCTGCAACGACGGCATCTGCGCCGTTGAGGTCCAGGGCCTGACCCCCGACGAGGCCATCAGCAAGGAGTCGATCGATTGCAAGTCGATGAAGATCCGCAATGCCACCAGTCCCGTGTCAACGGGGTGGAAAACCATCGCTCCCGGCACCGTTGATCAAGAGATGGCCCACAAGGTTTGCCACAGCAACGGCAGCAAGTGATAAAAAGCTGTCGCTTTCAACGCCGATTGCGACACCGCTCTGAGCAGTAGAGGACCTGCTCCCAGACGTCAGCCCACTTTTTGCGCCAACTGAAGGGACGCCCGCACACCGGACACATCTTGCTGGGCCGGAGGCTAGGTGGACGTCCTTTCTGGGGCGAGAGCGGGATTTTCTTGCTGCGGCCCCGGCCCAATTCAGACCGGGCGCACGGGGCGCTTGTCGATCACCTTGTCGATCAAGCCGTACTCGACAGCCTCAGCCGGCGACATGAAGAAGTCGCGGTCCGTGTCCTCTTCGATGCGGCTCAAGGGCTGGCCGGTGCGATCGGCCAGTTCGCTGTTGAGCTTTTTCTTGAGATACAGGATCTCATCGGCCTGAATGCGAATGTCGCTGGCCTGACCGCGGGCTCCACCCAGGGGTTGGTGGATCATGATGCGCGAATGGGTCAGGCTGCTGCGCTTGCCCTTGGCACCGGCACACAACAAAAAGGCGCCCATGGAGGCGGCCAGGCCGACGCACACCGTTTGAACATCGGGCTTGATGTGCTGCATCGTGTCGAAGATGCCGAGGCCGTCATACACCGAACCCCCAGGCGAATTGATGTAGAGGAAGATGTCTTTGTCGGGATCTTCCGCTTCCAGGAACAGCAATTGGGCAACGATCCGGTTGGCTGATTCCGAGGTGACGGGTTCTCCCAGAAAGACGATGCGCTCGCGCAGCAAGCGGGAGTAGATGTCGAATGCCCGCTCACCGCGTCCCGATTCCTCGATGACAATGGGGATCGTGGTCACAGGGCAGGTCTCAGCAATGGCCCGATCCTACTGAGGCCGGAAACGGCCTGAGGGAGGCGGCGCTAGGGTCGCTGCACCTTGGAACCACCAGCGTGAGCGCCGCTCTCACCGTTGCTGACAGCAAGCGCGCCTTTCATCGCGCGTTCCCCTTTGTGATCGGACCGCTCTACCGGCGCATGGTCGATGAACTGCTGGTGGAGCTCCATCTGCTGAGCCGCCAGCAGGGCTTCCAGGCCGATCCCCTGTTTGCCGTCGGGGTGGTGCAGGTGTTTGACGGCTTTGCCAAGGGATACCGCCCCGAAGCCCAGAAAGAACCCCTGTTTGCCGCGTTGTGCAGCGCCAGCGGCTTTGACGCCGCCAGCCTGCGCCAGCAGCACGCCGCTGCTCTGGCTGCCATGGGACACCACAGCGTTGAGGCTGTGCAGCAATGGATCGAACAGCAGGGCCAAGGCGCCCCAGAGCCCCTGGCACAAGCCTTGGCCGGCATCCAGCGCCCCGACTTTCACTATTCCCGGCTGATGGCCGTCGGTCTGATGGCGCTGCTGGAGCAGGCCCAGGGTGCCGACGCCATGGACCCGTCTGCCCTGCGCAGTTACGCCCACGACCTGGGAGCTGCCATGGGTTTGTTGCGCGAGCGGCTTGACAAGGATCTGACCCTGTATGTCAGCAACCTCGAAAAGATGGCCCAGGCGGTGGAGTTGATGGAAGAGACCGTCGCTGCCGAAAAGCGCAAGCGTGAGCGACGGGCGGCGGCGGCCGAGATCCCCTCGGCTGCAGAAAGCCATCCAGAGGCTCTCAGCGAGAGCGAGTCAACGTCAGGCGTCCCGACAGCCGGCTGATCGGCTGGGTGCCACCGTCGCTGGCCAGCAGCTCCAACGACGGCGCCGCGCTGACCAGCTTGGGAAAGCCGCTGGGCCATAGTCCCAGGGCGCTCAGCTCTGCGGGCCTGGCCCGCAGCTGCAGAGCCGCGTCGACTGCACTGCCAGAAGACTGGGCGGGTTCAGGGCCCACAAACAACACCAGCCGTGAGTCGGCCCTGGCGGACGGTGCGGTCCAGAACCAGCCCCCGACCACCTGCCCCTGCCCCTGACCCTCTGAGCGGGTCCAGCGGCTCGCCGGCAGCAGGCCGGCACCAAGGCGAGGGGTGGTCGCCTTGAGCTGGGCGGAAGGCGAGCGCAACCCCTGTTGCAGCAGGGGGTCCCGCAGGCCCGCCAGCAGCTTGAGCCAGGCGGCCCGGTCGCGCGCACGCGGTGCCAGCTCGAGCGTCAACCCAGCCTGAAACGGGCCTCCGGGCAGCGCCCGCAAGCGCAGCACAAACGGCAAGCGCCGCAACAGGGCCAGCTGGGGTTCGCCGATCCCATAGCGGGTGGCCAGGGGTTCACGCACCAACTGCCTGGCAAGCAGGCCCTGCAGCAACACCTCCAACGAGGGCCCACGCAGCTCCAGCAACTGACCCGGAGGTAGCGGCCGGTTGCTGAGTTCCAGCCCTGAGCGGGGTTGGGGACCCAGCACGCCGCTGCCGGCGGCGGCCTCGCCGCTCAAGGCGACGGCATCGCCCCGCCGCTCGAGGCTGAGGCAGCCCTGTTGCAGCCGTTGCAGCAGGGGCGCGACAGGACCGGCCAAAACGCCAAGACCCGACGGATTCCAGACGACAGTCTGGGGGCGCGCCAACTGCTCAAGACAGCGCTGCTCCAGCCCCCGCTGGGGGCGGCTGAGCGTGCGCAACCGCTCGGCCAGCCACTGGCGCGAGAGCGCATCGGCGGCCAGCACCGCCAGGTCATCCACGACCAGGGGGGGCTGGGGCAGACGCGCCCGGTTGACCCCGCTGAGACTGACGGCCGGCAGCACCAGGTAGGCACCGGCATCGCCATGGGCACCCCAGAACTGCCACCAAACCCCCTGCTGACGGGACCACAGCCGCGGGGCCTCGCCAGCCAGCCTCTGGCGCCAGAGGGCCGGCAGGGGGCGGCTGGGGCCGCCGGCGGCAAAACTCTGCATCAGCTGGGCCTGGCTGAGCAGTCGTGCCAACCCAGCCGCCTGGGGACGGGGCCACAGCAACAACCCCAGCGCCGGCAACAGCACCAGCACCGCAACCGCCCCCAGGGTGTGGGGCAGCGGCAGGCGTTGCCATGGGGCCCTGAGCCTCATGGCAGCACCCCGTAGGTGGTGGTGCGGCGCCGCACCGGTCGGCCGCAACGGGCCGCCGCCGCCTCGAGGGCCTCGGGGTCCTGATTGGTGCCGCCGTTCGCGCCGGCCATGGTGGTGATGTGCTCTTCCATCAGGGTGCCACCGAGATCGTCGGCCCCCCAACGCAAGGCTTCGCTGGCCCCCGCCAGTCCCAGCTTCACCCAGCTGGGCTGGTGATGGCGGATCCAGGGGCCCAGCAGCAGCCTAGCCATGGCGGTCAACAGCAACATCGCCTGCAGGTCGGGCTGATCCCGTCCGACCCGCTGCCGCAGGGCTGCCGGCGCCTGCTGACCGACAAACGGCAGCAGCACGAATTCCGTGAATCCCTGTTGCCCCTGCTCCCGGGCATGGCGCTGGAGTTGCAGCAGGGTCAGCAGGTGGGCGGCCTGGTCGGCCGCGCTCTCAATGTGACCGGCCATCAGAGTGCTGGTGGCGGGCAGACCCTGGGCTTGGACCTCGAGCATCACCGCCACCCATTGGCGGGCGCTGAGCTTTTCTGGACAGAGAACCTGCCGCAGGGGTTCGCTCAGCACCTCGGCGGCCGTTCCGGGAACCGACCCCAGCCCGGCCTGGCGCAACCGCTGCACCACCACCGCCAGCGGCAGGTCATCGCACTCGGCCAGATACAACAGTTCCTGGGGCGAAAAGGCGTGCAGGTGGATGCCCGGTGCGGCGTCCAGCAGATCCTGCAGCACAGCTTCGGCATAGGCCAGATGGCTGCCCTGTAGCGCAGCGGCTGGATTGAGCCCACCCTGCACGCACAGTTCGGTCGCACCCCGTTGCTGGGCCTGGTGCGCCTTGTGCTGCAGCTGCTCACGGCTGAGCCAGAACGCACCGGGGCGGCCAGGATCGCGCCTGAAGGCACAGAAGCTGCAGTGCTTGATGCAGTGGTTGCTGACGTTGATGTTGCGGTTCACCACATAGGTGACCGTCTCACCCACCAGCTGCTGCCGCAGGCGATCGGCCCGCTGCCGCACCAGCTCACGGTGCTGCTCGGATCCTGGCTGCTGCAAGACGGGTTGCAAGGCCAGCAGCCCGGCCGCTTGCTGCCGATCAGGCAGGTGCAAAGATTCAGGGTCGCGCTGCCAGGGCAGGCTGTCGAGCAGCTCGACAGCGGCAGGTAGGGCCGGCAGGCCAGTGACCTGATGAACTGCCGAGGCCAGATCGGCAGCAGGAACAAGCAGATCCTGCGCCCGCTGCCAGGCCCAGGGGGCCAGGGCAAGCGGAACACTCACGAACGGGCCTGACGCTCCTGCTGCTGGCGGCGGCGACGGTCCCGCCATTCCACGGTTGACAGGTAGATCACACCCACACTGACGAACACCAGCAGGACCGCAGCCGTGAGCGAAAGGATCTGCGAGGGATCGCGGAGGGCTTCAACCACGCAGCCAGCTCAGAAATTGATGCTGCCGTCGCCGTTGCGGCCCCACACCACCATGGCGATGGAGAAGGTGAACATCGCTGCGAGAGAAGCCCAGCCGACGGTGACCAGCATGCCTAGGACGAAAACGGCGTGGATGAAGCTTACCTAGGCTTGCGCCCGCAATGGGTCCGCAGCGAAACCTTGATGGACAGCGTGATCATCGGCGTGACGACCGCACCCCAACGCCAGGCAGGCCGTCAGCAGCAGCTGCAACGCAAGCCTTACCCCCACTTCAAGGTGGTGGTGCTCGACGATGACGTCAACACCTTTGTGCATGTGGTCGACTGCCTGGTGCGCTACGTCCCTGCGATGACACCGGATCAGGCCTGGGAGCTGGCGCACCAGATCGACGGGCAGGGGGCAGCGGTGGTTTGGAGCGGCCCGCAGGAGCAAGCCGAGCTGATTCACCAGCAGCTGGGGGGCCAGGGGCTGACCATGGCACCGCTGGAACCCGCCTGATCCGCAGCCATGGGCCGTCTGGTGATCACCCACAGCACCTATGTCGAGGGTTTGATCCCCGTGCTCAGGCGGCTCGCGGCTGAGCGGGACATCGACACGGTCACCCCGGCGGTGATCAGCCGGGTGCGGGGGCGCGCAGCTGCGTTGCAGCTCCGCATTTCAACCCCGATCACCGGGGGGCACAAGCTGGTGGCACGTCGGGGCAGCAGTGCCCAGGAGGTGTTTGTGGTCACACCCCTGGACCGGGACGGCTTGAGCCGTGCGCTGCAGAAGGCCCTCAGGGAGCCTTAATGCCCGGGCAGGTGGCGCCGTTGAAGCGGGAGGCGATGCGCTGGGAACCCTGGGTGTAGACCTTTTGGACCTGGGCGGGATCATTGCTCGCCTGGGCCTGCTTGAGCTTGGACTCAAACCGCTGGCAGGCCTCCTGCAGGCTCATCGCCCCGGCGGGAGCAACCCCGATCAAGGGGACAACCAACGAACCGGCGATCGCAACCAGAGCAGCGCGTACCAACACAACAACCAGAGAGAGAAAAGGGTGAACCGCCGTGCCGTCTTGCCCCAGCGTTCGACCTGGTGGAACCAGAAGGGGGGTCAAGGGCGGGGCGCCGTTTCCGGCGACGAGGCCGGCTTACGTTGCTTCCGCTGCAGACCCCCCATGTCGAAAAGGGAGTCAGATCAGAAAACTGTGAAAGGCAGTCACCAACACGGCAGTCCAAGGTCACTTTAGGGGGTTTCAGCGGCGGTAGGCAGGGGCCAGAGGCGCCGCACCAGCTCGAGCTTGGCCATGGCCTCTGCAAACCGCTCCTGGGGATCGGCAGCGTCCAGGGTCAGGGTCAGGTGACCCAGCTTGCGGCCGACACCGCCCCCCTGCTTGCCATACCAGTGCAACGCCGCACCGGCCAGACCAGCGAGGGCCTGCCGCTGGTCGGCGTAATCGGTGTCGCCTGCCATGAACCCCAGCAGGTTGACCATCAAGGCCCCTGGCAGCCGCAGCTCGGCCGGGCCCATGGGCAGGCCGGCGACGATGCGCAGCTGCTGGGCAAACTGGCTGGTGTGGCAGGCCTCGATCGTCAGGTGCCCGGCGTTGTGGGTGCGCGGGGCGATCTCGTTGACCTGCAATCCCGACGGTCCATAGAACAACTCCAGCGACACCATGCCCTCGTAGTTGATCGCCGTCAGCAGCGAGGCCGCCAGATTGCGGGCCAGGGCCTGCACGGCATGGGGCACCGGCGCCGGCGCCAGCACCCAGTCGCAGACCTGGTGGTGCTGGTGGGTCTGCACCAGCGGATAGCACTGCACCCGCCCGGCGCGGTCGCGACAGGCGAGCTGGGCCAGCTCCAGCTCGAAACTGACCAGCTCTTCCAGAATCCAGTCGTGGGGGTTGACCTCGTCCAACAGGGACTCCAGGTCAGCCTGGCCCCGCAACACCCGGGTGCCTTTGCCGTCGTACCCGCCCATGGCCGCCTTGGCCATCACAGGGAAGGCAAACCCATCGGGCAGGGCTGGGGCCAATGGCGGCGCCTCGCCACAGGCCAAGGCGTTGTCACGGTCCTCGTCAGGGCACTGATCCTGGCCACCCGGATCCGGCAGCGCCGCCTCCAGGCCGCACCAGCGCGGTGAGGGCAACTGCAGGCGGTTCAACAGCTGCCGCTGGCGGCGTTTGCTGACGAGGTGCTCCAGCGCGGCCAGACCGGGCACAAAGCGCACCCCTTCGGCCTCGAGCGCGGCCAGCGCCTGCAGATCGAGCCATTCGTTCTCAAAACTGATCGCCGCACAGCGGCGGGCCAGCTGCCGGGTCGCCAGCAGATCATCGAGCGGCGCCAGCACCACACTGCTGGCGGCCGCCGCAGCCGGATCTGAGGCGCTGGGGGTCTGCACATGCAGGGCCAGGCCAAGCGCGTCGGCGGCCTCGGCCAGCATCAGGGCCAACTGGCCACCACCGACGATGCCGATCGCATCTGCAGCCTCTGCCACCACAACCACGGAGCCGTTGGGTTCCAATCTTCCAGCCTGGCAGCCGAACGGGTGAATCAGGTCACGATCAGGTCAAGCCGCGATCACCGGCAAAGGCCAGCCTCACCAGGCTCAGCAGCAGCACCGCCAGAAACAGGGCCAGACCCACGGTGCAGGCATAGCTGATCTCGAGCTCGGCAAAGGCCTGGTCATACACGTAATAGACGATGGTGCGGGTGGAATCGGCCGGTCCCCCCTGGGTCATCAGGTAGACCTCCTCGAACACCTTGGTGGCGGCGATCGCCGAAATCACGGCCACCAGGGTCACGTAGGGACGCAGCAGGGGCAGGGTGATGTCGAGATGGCGTCGCCAGCCGTCACTGCCGTCCAGAGCTGCGGCCTCG
>JBJOHB010000023.1:0-9948 GCA_046047915.1 Cyanobacteriota bacterium | reverse complement strand
CCGGGACAGAACAGGCGCTGCCAAACCGCGGCAGCTTCGCCGCAAAAAACGATCAATTTGCATCAGAAGCTCCCCAAAGATGAGCCATTCCGCACTCTATTTGCAGCACTCGATTAGGCGGATGAACCATCAGACAAGAGCCCCATTTCGAGCCCATACAACCACACGTTTGCAACCCTGATCCAAGCGATCTGAGATAGCTTCAGCAGCAGATCTGAACGGCGCCAGTGACAGCAGAGCGGGACGCCTGGCTGCAGCGAATGCAGGCCACACCAGCGGCCACACCAGCCGGTGACGGTGTCATCTCCCTGCTGCAGACCCTGAGGCGGCGCCGGCAGCTGGCCCTGATCACCGCGGTCAGCGTCAGCGCCAGCCTGGGTCTGTGGAGCCTGGGCCAGCGCCTGTTTCATCCGGTCTACGAAGGGCGCTTTGAGATGCAGATCGCCAATCCGCTCGAGCCGGGGCGGGGCGGCGGCACGGTTGGGGGCGTTGGGGGCGGCGGTGGGGGTAGCGACACCGGTGGCGTGGTCGAGGCCATCGCCCGCAGCGGCAGCGGCACCAACCTGGCCAACATGGTGCGGCTGCTGGGCAGCCCGCTGGTGATCGGCGCGGTCGCCGACACCCAGGCCGTTCCCCTTGAGGCGGTGATCCGGGGACTGAGCATCAGCCTGCCCGGCGAAGGCGTGAATCAGGTGCTGGCCGTCAGCCTGCGCTGGCCCGACCCAGGCAAAGGCGAGCAGATCCTGGCGGCCCTGGCCAAGCGCTATGTCGCCTTTTCCCAGGAACAGCGCCAGCAGGCCCTGGACTCGGGCATGCGCTTTCTGGACCAGCAGGCCCCTGACCTGCTGGCCCGCGTCGATGCCCTGCAGGACCAGCTGCGGGCCTTTCGCGTGCGCAATGGCTTTCTCGATCCACTGAGCCAAAGCCAGACCCTGCAGCAATCCCGCGACAACCTGGCCGGCGAGCTGCGCAACCTGCAGCTGCGCCAGGCCCAGCTCGAGAGCCAGATCAGCGCCGTGCAGGCGGGGCGCCTGGTGCTGCAGGCCAGCGGCAGCCCCGGCGCCGATCAGCAACTGGGCCCTGGTGGAGTCGCCACGGCACCACGGCGTTCACCCCAGGACACCGCCGCTGCCGCCGCCGGCACCAACACTCCCCTGGCGGAACTGCAGCAGATCGAAAAGGAGCTGGCGACGGCCAGGGCCTCGTATCTGGACACCACGCCCTTGGTGCGCTCGCTGCTGGCCCGGCGGGCCCAGCTGCGACCGGTGGTGCAGCGCCAGACCCTCGATGACCTCAGGGGTGCACTGCTGGTCAACAGCGCCCAGCAAGACGAACTAAACCGCCAGATCCTGTTGCTGGACCAGCGGTTTCGCGCCAGTCCGCAGCGGGTCAAGCACTACGAGACCCTGCAGCAGCGCCTGAACGTGGCCCGCGACAGCTACGCCTCCTACATCCGGGCGCGGGAGACCTACCGGCTCGAGCAAGCCCGCGCCACCAGCCCCTGGGCCGTGATCGCGCCGCCGCGGTTCGCCCCCGACCCCGTGAGCCCGAACCTGGGCCAGGGCCTGCTTCAGGCCCTGCTGCTGGGGGCCGCCGCCGGGGTGGGGGCCACCCTGCTGCGGGAACGCACCGATCCCCTGCTGCACACCCCCGCCCAGCTGGAGCCAGCCCTGGGACACCCGCTGCTGGGGGTGATTCCGCACCTGCCGATCCGCCCCCAGCAACCCCTGGCCGCCGGGCTGGGCGCCCGCTCCGCCGGCGAAGCCCTGGCCCTACGCGAATCGCTGCGCCAATTGTTCGCCGGGCTGCGGGAACTGCAGCGCAACCGCCCGGCACGGCTGTTGGCGATCACCTCGACCAGTGCCGGCGAAGGCCGCTCGACCGCTGTTGCGGCCCTGGCCGAAACCATGGCTGACCTGGGCCAGCGGGTGCTGGTCGTGGATGCGGATCTACGCCTCAGCCGCCAGCACCAGCTGCTGGGGTTGGACAACGGCAGCAGCCCGCCAGGCCTGGCCGAGGCGTTGACCCAGGACCAGACCGACCTGCAGCCGCTGATCCGATCGGTGGCGCCGCTGCTCGATCTGTTGCCAGCGGGCCGGAGCCTGGAGGATCCGGCCCGCTGGCTGCAATCCCCCCGCTGGCGCGCCCTGCTGGAGAGCTTGCGCGCCCTGACGCCGTACGACCTGATCCTGTTTGACACACCCCCCAGCGAGGTGCTGACCGACACCACCCTGCTGGGTGCGGACCTCGATGGGCTGCTGTTTCTGGTGGGCCTGGGTCAGGTCGAGCGTCACCGGGCCCAGCACGCCTGCAGGCGGCTGCAACGCAGCGGCGGCGCCGTGGTCGGCCTGCTGGCCAACCAGGCCTTAGCCCCCAGCCACCTGAGCGATGACGGCCACCATTACGGCGTCGTGCATCACCAGCCGGAACCGAGCACCGCGACCGCGGGCTGATCTCTGTTTCACAAGCCGGCCAATGCCGGCTCCAACCGGGACCACAGTGCAGCGACACTGGGCTCTGCGTGCAGCTGGCGATCGCTATGCAGGCTCACCAACAGACACTGCCAGCTGCGATTGGGCTCCAGCCCGACCAACCGGGCAGCGATCGCCGCCGGCCGGTTGGCCCGCTGATCCACCGGGGCTGTCAATTGGGCAGCCGTCACCCCGGCAACCGCATCGCCGGCTTCCCCAACCAGACAGGCCTGACGAACCGCCATGGACCCCCGCTGGGCCAGAGCATGGACCCCGGCCTGGTCAGCAGCCAGGCGCCGGTTGGCGCCCAATGCCAGGTCCCGGCGCCCAGCGGTCCACGGCCGGGTCATGTAAGCGAGCTGAAAATCGGCCCGGCGCCAGACCTGCACCCGCTGCAACCGGAGCTCAAGCCCCGGGTGCAGCTGATAGCGGCGCAGGGTCGACAGGGCGATCCCCTCAGCGCGCCAGGGAGCGACCACAGGCAACGGACTGGGCTGAAGAGCCAAACTGGCCAGTTGTGCCTGCACCTGGGACGCAGGCAGGTCACTCACCTGTGGCGCAGGCGGCCTCAGCAAGGCAGCCAGAGCCGTGGCGGCGGCCACGGGCACCACCACAGCCAGGGTCCGCCGCAGGGGCGGCTGGATCTGAACATGCTGCATCACGACTCCTGAGATTGAGCGGCCGGGCCCAGCTGACGCTCGAGCAACACCAGGTACAACCAACCCAGCACCAGAGTCGCCACGCCGGAAAAGATCAGCGAACCCGCCTGATCATGAAAAAAGTCAAACAGCGCAGTGCCTTTGCCCTGGCCGCCGCTGGCAAAGCTGGCCAGCAAGGCCACCCGCATCACATTCACCCACCAGCCCAGCAGCGGTGTGACCAGCGCCAGCAGGCAACGGCTGCGCCAACCGCGCAGGGGAAAGGCCAGCTGGAACAACACCGCCACGCTGACCAGTTGGGCAATCATGTCCAGCCCGTTGCAAGCGCCAAGCACCGTCACCCCGCCGCCGCTGAGCAGCACACTGCGCTGCTCGACATGGACCTCAACCCCCAGGCCGCTCAACAGGGAACCCGCCCCCATGGCGACAGCCAGGCTGAGGGGCTGCTCCGGCAGCAGCCGCATCACCAGCGCATAGGTGGGCAGCAACAGCAGACAGAGCAGCGCGTCACGGCAATGGCGACGCTGCCGCCAGGGGACCCCCAGCAACAACAGGGCCAGGCCTCCCACCGGGGCCATGGCGTACAGCAGACCGTCCCAGTGACTGGCCACAGCCGAGCGATACAGGACCCACAGCACCAGAGGGATGCCCAGCAGCAACTGGCCCAGGCCAGGCCTGGGCCGCAGCAGCGGCAGGCGGTCCTCAGGGCAGATGTAGGCCCCGGCCCAGACCAGCACGGCCATCACAGCGGCCTGGGGTCCCTGGGTGTGTTGCATCAGGGCCACGTTCTGGGTGGCGAGGGCGATCGCGAGCAGCAACCACCGGCGGCGCAGACCCGACCAGCGCCGCAACGATCGAACCAGGTTCAGGCGACGCAGGTTCATGTGCCCGCCACCAATGACAGCGAGCGCTGGGGGCTCCTCTGGGGCAGATGGCGCGCCAGCAGCTGGGCGTAGCGCTGGACCACCAGCTCGGGGGTGGCGGTGCGTTGCAGGTGGCGCCGCCCGGCCTGACCCATGGCCCTGGCCAGCTGGGGATCGTCGGCCAGGCGGGCGATGAAGGCCGCCAACCCGGCCGCGTCGCCATTGGCAAAGGCGGCGCCACAACCGGCGGCCTCAACGTCCTGGCGCAGATAGGAGTGATCGCTGCAGATCACCGCCACCGGCGAGGCCGCCGCCAGATGGCCATACAACTTGCTCGGGGCCACCTGGCCCTCGGCGGCGGCCAGCAACGAGACCACCGCCAGATCAGCGGCGGCCAGCATCGCCGGCAGGACCGCTGGCTCCTGATAGGGCAAAAAGCGCACCTGGCTCAGACCGGCCTGCTGCACCCGTTCTTGCAGGTGCTGGTGCCGAGCCCCGTGGCCAACGATCAGCAACCGCAACCCCGGCCGACCGCGCAACAACTGCACGGCATCGAGCAGGGTGTCGAGATCGTGGCAACGGCCCTGATTGCCGGCATAGAGGACGGTGAACCCGTCCTGCAGACCGTGCTGCTGGACAAAGGGATTGTCCTGGCGAGGCATGGGTCGGATGCGCTGGGGATCGGCCCAGCTGGGGATCACCTGCACCGCCGTGGTCAGGCCCGGATAGGAGTGCTGCAGCCGTTCCGCCATCGTCGTGCTGAGCACCACCACCTCGCGGGCGGCTGCCAACGCCTGGCCTTGAGCGAACTGCCAGAGACGGGTCAGGGGATGGGCAGGCGGCAGCACCCCCAGGGAGACCGCGATATCGGGATAGAGGTCATAGAGCAACAACAGATAAGGGGCACCCGTGAGGCGATTGACCAACCAAGCAACCAAGGGCAGATAGGCGGGTTCAGTGGTAACCAACAGCAGATCACCGCGACGCGCTGACCGCATCAGACGCAGCAGACTGCGCAGACAAAAGAGGACACTATTAACGACACGCCCGCGAATGCGACTGGGCCACCATCTTGAAACCGATGTACGGCGAATGCAGCGATGGCCATCAAAACTGATGCGCGCCGCCTGGCCGCTACGAAACGCATAATTGGGCTGCCCTGTCAAGACCAGAATCTGCAGTCCCTGACAGCTAAGGCGCCGGGATAAATCATCAAGAAACTGGCCTGTTGCCGCAAAGTCAGGAGGAAAGAACTGACTCACAATAGTCAGCCTCGCATGCTGACTTTTCTGGCGGCGCCACTGCCAGCGAAGACCCAGAGTCCGGGGGCTCAATGAAGCAGAAACGGACCCAAACAGGGATCGACTGCAGACAGTCACAGAACCAGTTCAGTCGATGCAAACGGACCCTATTCATCAACATTGGGGATGAAGGAGTTGGTGCTTGCGCTCTGCAGCCCGATCGCCGCAACGTGCTGTCGGCAGCCCACCGGCTGGGCCGGGTTGCCACTGACGACCAGGCCTGGATCGACGGCACCGCGCACCACCGCAGCCAGGCCGACAACGGCACCGCGACCAATGCGGCAACCCGGTGCCAGCACGGCACTGGCCGCCACCCAGGCCTCCGAGCCCACGCTGATCGGACGGGCCTGCAGCGCAAAGTCGGGGCTGCGGTAGTTGTGATTGCCGGTGCACAGGTAAACGCCCTGGGACAGGCACACCCGCCGGCCCAGGCGCACCGGTGCGATGTTGTCGATCCACACGGCCTCTCCAAGCCAGCTGTGGGCACCAACCGCCAGACGCCAGGGATATTTGACGCGCAGGCCGGGCTTGAGACGACAACCCACGCCGATGCGGGCTCCGAACAGCCGCAGCAGCCAGCAGCGCCAGAACGAGCCGGGCAACCACCGGTTCGCCAGCAGCGGCGAACCCCAGCAGAACCACAGCAGCAACAGCCAGCGGGGCCTGCCCAGGCTGAAGTCGGCCGGCAGGCGGTAGCGATCGAGCCGCTGCAGGCCGCTCAGGGCAACCATGGCCTGATCCTGGGAAACGCGTCAGCCAGGGCCCCCTGCAGCCGACGCCGGGCCACCGCCGGGTCGGCGTGATCCGCGACCCAGTCGGCAGCCCCGGCGGCCAGGCGCTGGCGGCGACCACGGTCGCTGCAGATGGCGGCAATCGCCGCGGCCAACGGCGCCGGCCGGGCCTCCACCAGCGCCCCACCACGGCCGTCGGCCACCAGTTCTTCAGGGCCACCACAGGGGGTGGTCAGCAGCGGCACGCCACAGGCCATGGCCTCGAGCGCCGCCAGGCACAGTCCTTCCTGCTGGGACGGGATCACAAACAGATCCCAGCCCTGCATCACCCGTGCCAGCTCGGGCAGCGCCAGGTGCGGGTGCAACCGCACCCGATCGACCAGGCCCAGCCGCTCGAGCGCGGGCAGCAGACAACGGCCATCGGCCTCGCCGGTGAGCTCCAGCTGCACCGGATGGCCCTGGGCCACCAGGCGGGCCACCGCCTCGAGCAGCAGGCCGATCTGCTTGCGCGGATCGCTGTAGCGCCCTGCAAATCCGAGCCGCCAGGGCACGCAACGCTGCGGCTGGGGACAGAACAGGCGCGGATCGCAGGGCCGGTAGAGCACCCCGGCCAGGGGGCGCCCGGCAATGCGCTCAAGGCTGCGGGCCGTTGCACCGCTGATGCTCAGAATGCGCCCGGCCGGGTCCCGCAGCGCCCGCCGCTCCAGGCGCCGCAGCACCGGCGCATTGAGCCGTTGATCCAGCAGCCGGCGATGCCAGGGGAAGCGGGCCACCCGCTCGCAGCGGTCGCCGTGCCAGTCGCTGCCGACCCAGGCCAGAAACGGACGCCGCAACAGGCTCAGTCGGGCTGCACAGAGCGGGTTGCCGGTGACCGCCAGATGCAGATCACAGCTGGCGGCCAGGCGCCGCCAAGCAGCTCCGGGCAGGTAGTGGGTGAATTCGAGCTCTGGCAGCCAGGCCCCCACCCCTAGCCCCTGCCAGGGGGCCTGGGGCACCATCTGCCGGGCACCTGGCCGGCGGCCCACCAGCAGGGCAGGGCCGGCGGCCGGCAACGGCAGCGACAGCTCTGGGCTGCAGCTCCAGGGCTCGTACCAGGCGAGCACGGGCTCGATGCCCAACCGCTCCAGTTCGCTGACCAGCCAGGCCAGCTTGCTGGTCACACCGCCGACCCCGGGGCGGATCGTGCTGATCAGCGCGCGCATCAGCCGACCGGCTCCAGCAGCAGCAACAGCAGCAGCAGCTCGGCATAGACCCGCTGCGCGGCATAAAACAGGCCGCGGCGGCCCTCCCAGAGATTGCCGCGGCCCACCAGGCACAGCAGGCCCACCGCCAGGGGGGCCAGGGGCGTGTGTTTGCGCAGGCGATCGGCGGCAGACAGCTGCCGCCAGCGGCGACTGCGCAGCTTGTCGCGCTCCTGGCGCAGATAGCGCAACTGGGCGCTCAACCAGCGCTCCAGCGGCTTGCGATCGTCGTGGTGCATCGGCTGGCGCAGGCGACCGACGCGGCCGTTGAGCACCAGACGCTGGGTGTGGCCGTCATCGCGGTAACGGCCCAGCGCGGGCCTGAACAGGGCCACCCGCGGCGGCAACAGGGCACCGGCGAGCGGTCGGCCGGCGACGCAATAGCGGAAAGCCACGGCAAACCCAGCCAGATCGGGCGGCGCCGTCGCCATCGCCGCCAGCAGTTCCTGGGCCAGTGCCTCGGTCAGGCAGTAATCGGCATCCAGGCTCAGCACCCAGGTGCTGTGCACCTGGGCGAGGCCGAAGTTCCACTGGGCCGCAAACGTGTCAAACGGGCGCTGCAACACCACCAGAGCAACCCCGCCGGGCACATGGCGCCGGGCCAGGTCAAGGGTCTGGTCGGTGCTGCCGCTGTCGACCAGCACCACCTGCTCAAGCACAGGAACGAGGGGCGCCAGTGCCGTCAGGGTGCGCACCAAATTGTCTTCTTCGTTGCAGGTGAGCAACAACGCCGTGAGCCCCGAGGCCATGGGCAGTCCGCATGCGTGGGCGAAGCGTATGGATCACCCACCAGGCCGCGGCTTGGCTCGGCAGTCAGGCCGCATCAGTGCGGCTGGGCAGCTGCAGACCCCGCTGCCGAGCGGCCAGCAGGGGCACAGCCAGCACCGACCCAAAGGCGAGGCTGAGCAACAGCAGCACGAACGGATCGCCATAGATGCCGCTGGCCGCCAGAAAGAAGGGAACGTTGGCCAGAGCAAAGGCCAGCAGTCCCAGGTGCAGATGCACCCATGGGGCAGGCAGGTCCTGCAGCAGGGTCAGATTGCGGCGCCCCAGCTCGACCAGCAACACCAGGCCCACCAGCAGCACCGCCACCCCCAGCAGGCCCAGCTCGGCCACCAACTTGCCGGCGCCGCTTTCGGACACAAACCCGAGGCTGGAGCCGAGCTGCTGACCCCGGTCAAACAGCAGGGTGCCGGTCTGGGCCGCCGCACCGACACCAAAACCGAGCAGACCAGACAGGTCCAGCGCGCGGCTGAAGCCGCCCAGGGCCATCTGGGAAAAGCGACCGCCCAGCTCATCCCGGGCCGAGAGCGACCGCTGCAGGTACACCCCCAGGTCCTGCCCCAGCAGCTGGGGCACCAGCCAGACGGCCGCCAGGGTCGACAGGCCGGCCAGGGCCAGCAGATTGCCCAGCAGCCAGTTGCGCCAGGGGGGGCGCAGCCAGCGCTGCAACAGCAGGGCATCGAGCAGCACGAACAGCAGCACCAACACCTGGGCCTTGCGCCGTCCGGTCAGCAGGGTCAGGGCCGTGAACAGCAGCGCCAGCAGCCCATAGGCCAACACGGTCGAGCGGCGCTGGGCCGCCGTGGCCAGCACCAGCGCCAGGCAGGCCGCCGCCGCCAGCTGCCAGGCCGCCACCTCGCTAGTGCGCCAGAAGCCGCTGGCCCCGTAGAGCGACAACCCCGGGCGAAAGTGAATCAGGATGCCGTTTCCCACCTCCTTGAGCAGGGGGTGATCGACGCCGCGGTAGCTCCACCAGACCGACAGAGCCGCCGGGATTGACAGCAGCACATACAGGCGCAGCAAACGCTGCAGCAGGGGCGGCTCGCTGGCCACCTCAAAGCCCAGCCACAGTCCCAGCAACGGCGCCAGATAGACGCCAAGGCCGATCAGGCTGAGCAGGGGCTGGCCGAACCGCACCAGGCCATGGATGGTCTGCAGGGCCAGGAGGACGCCATAGAGCGGCAGCCACTGGCCCACAGCGGGCAGGGTGGCCTGCACGAGGGGCAGCTCCAGGCCACCGCGCTGGTGCAGGACCACCAGGCCACAGGCACCGGCCGCCAGCAGTACCAGGCCCACGGTCAGGGGCGGCTGACCGACCAGCACCTTGCGCAACGGGTCCTGCAGAAAACCGATCACCAGCACCAGCCCCAGGGCAGACCGCCAGTCGCCCTGCAGCAGCTGACCGATCAACACCAGCGCCACCAGGGCCACCAGCAGCGGCAGCAGACTCATCGGACCAGGTCCTGATAGGCCGTGGCAAAGCGGCGGGCAAGTGCCGGCCAGGCGAACTGCTCGCGGGCCAGAGCCTGGGCCCGCTGACGCCAGCGTGGATCGGGATGCTGCAGCAACCCGGCCAGACAGTCGGCCATGGCCTCGGGTTCAGGGCTGCAGACCACACCGGCCCCCGCTGCGGCCACGGTCGGGGCCAGCGCTACCTGGGGCGAAATCAGCACCGGGGTGCCCGCCGCCAGCGCCTCGACCACGGCGATGCCAAAGTTTTCTAGGGCCGAGGGCAGCACGAACCAGGTCGCGCCAGCCAGCAGCCTCCATTTGGCCTGGCCGCTCACAAACCCGAGCCACTGGCAGCGGGACGCGAGCCCCAGCTCGGCCACCAGCCGCCGCAGGTTCGCCTCATAGGCCGGCTCGCCCTGGCCGGCGATCTGCAGCAGCCAGGGCAGG
>JBJOHB010000022.1:0-11574 GCA_046047915.1 Cyanobacteriota bacterium | reverse complement strand
TGGACAGCCTGATTTGCACCCCACCGCCCGCCGGGCACGGCCAGGTGGTCACGGCCCATGGCTCCCTGCCGCTGCCGGCGCCCGCCGTGCTCGAGATCGCCCGGCGCCACGCCATTCCGCTGGCGGGCTCGGAGGGGTTCCCCGCGGCTGAGCTGACCACCCCCACCGGCCTGGCGCTGGCCGCCTGCTGGGTCAGCCGCTTTGGCCTGGCGCCGGCGCTGCTGCCGCGCCAGGTGGGGGTGGGGCTGGGCAGCCGCAGCCTCGATCGCCCCAACCTGTTGCGCCTGGTGCTGGCCGACGCGGCCGACCAAAAGGCTGCTGAAGGTCAGAACCAGCCTGCCCTGCAGAGCTCGCCTGTGCTGCAGACCGTGGTCGTGCAACAGGCCCAGATCGACGATGCCAGCCCCGAGGACCTGGCGTTTCTGGCCGATCAGTTGCGTCAGGCGGGCGCACTGGATGTGTTCAGCCAGCCGATCACAATGAAGAAAGGGCGCCTGGGCCAGTTGCTGAGCGCAATCGCCGCCCCCGAACAGCTGCCGGCCCTGCGCCAGGTGTGGTGGCGCCACAGCTCCAGCCTGGGGCTGCGCGAGCACCAGCAGCAGCGCTGGGCGCTGCAGCGCCGGGCCCAGCAGTGCGACACACCGCTGGGCCCGGTGCGGCTCAAATGGGCGCGGCTGCCCGATGGCCGCTGGCGCAGCAAGATCGAACACGACGACCTGTGCGCTCTCGCCACCCGCCATGGCCTGGCCCTGGCCCAGGTGCGGGCGCTGATCGAGGAGTTGATGCCCTCCCTGATGCCACCCCCTGACGACGTCGCACCATGACCAGCCCTGAGCCCCTGATCCGCCGCCTGCGGGCCTTGTTGGCCTGGGTGCCACCGGGGGCTGCGCGCTGGATCAGCCTGCTGAGCCTGGGTTTTTTGCTGGCGGCGCTGCTCAGCCATGGCGCCCAGGTGCTGGCCCTGGCCCCCGATCTCCAGGGGTGGCTGTGGCTGGCCCTGGGGGTGGGCCTGAGCCTGGTCAGCCTGCTCGGTAGTGCCCTGCTCTGGGGCGCGGTGCTGCAGTGGCTGGGCGGTCGGCCCCGCCTGCAGCCCCTGCTGCAGACCTATCTGCTGAGCAATGCCCGCAAGTACCTGCCCGGTGGCATCTGGCACCTGGCCAGTCGTGTCCAGGTGCTGCGCCAGGGCCAGGTGACCGCGGCTTCGCTGCCGGCACCGCTGGCCCTGGTGGCGGTGCTGCTCGATCCGTTGCTGGCGGCCGTGGCCGCCCTGGCCCTGGTGGTCTGTGGCGGCTGGCAGGGCGGCCTGGCACCCCTGGCCCTGGTGCCGTTGCTGCTGCTGTGGCCCCGCTGGCTGGCGCCGCTGCTCGGCTGGTTGGAGCGCCGCAAGGCCGGCGCCCTGGGGCTTCAGATGGACCTGGAGCCTGCTGTGTTGGGGGCTGTTCCGCCCCTGCCCGCCCAGCCCCCCTGGCGGGCGCTGCTGCTGGCCGTGGCCTTTGTGCTGTTGCGCTTTTGCGGGTTCGCCTGCTGCGTGATGGCCCTGGATCTGCAGCCGGTTCTGGGCTGGGGGGGCTGGCTGGCCGGCTTTGCCCTGGCCTGGACCGCCGGCCTGGTGGTGCCGGGGGCGCCGGCGGGGCTGGGGGTGTTCGAAGTGGTGCTGTTGCTGCGCCTGGGCGTGGCCCTGCCCGAGCCACCCCTGTTGGCCCTGGCGATCAGCTACCGGTTGGTGGTGAGCCTGGCGGACGCCATCGCCGCGGCGACGGCCGCGGCGGACCAGCGCCGCAACCCCGTGGCAGCACTTCGCAACTGAACCTATTGTTGAGAACAGCAGCGAGTTGCCGGTGCCGGCACCAGCCAACCCAGCGGTTGCCTCAGGCGGCCTGCGCTCCAGCCTGCATGACCGGGGGCAGCGGCTGACCCCGCAGCGCCAGCGGGTGCTGGCCCTGTTCGAGCGCATTGGCGAGGGGGCCCACCTCAGCGCCGAAGAGGTGCATCAACGGCTGTTGCGCAGCGATGAGCGGGTGTCGTTGGCCACGGTGTACCGCACCCTGCGGTTGCTCAGTTCGATGGGACTGCTGCAGGAGCTTGAACTGCCTGAAGGTGGCAGGCGCTTTGAGCTGGCCAGTGCAGCCCATCGCGACCACCATCATCTGGTCTGTGTGCGCTGCGGGCAGACCGAAGAGTTTGAGAGTGCTGCCGTGCTTGAAGCCGGTGAGCTGGCGGCCCATCAACACGGCTTTCGCCTGCTCGAATGCGTGCTGAACGTGCGCGCACTCTGCCGCCGCTGCAGTGCTGCCGAGTAGCTGACGCCGCTGTCAGGGTTCGGTGATCGCGAGCCGGATGGATCGGGGAAATGTCTGCAGACTCTCCTGCCGGCATCTGATCTCACGGCGAGCCCACCATGCGCATCGCTCAGATTGCACCGTTGCACGAACGTGTTCCCCCCCAGCGTTATGGGGGAACCGAACGGGTGGTCCACTACCTCACCGAAGAGTTGGTCCGCCGGGGGCATGAGGTGGTGTTGTTCGCCAGCGGTGATTCGCAGACCAGTGCCGAGCTCCATCCGTGTGTGCCGGCGGCGTTGCGTCTGTCCGGTTACAGCGGCGATCCGACGATCCATGAGGTCATCCAGCTCGATCATGTGGTGGCGGAGCTGGACCGTTTTGACATTCTTCACTTTCACACCGCTCACGTTCACTTTCCGCTCGTCAGCAGACTTCCGGTTCCGGTCCTGAACACCCTGCATGGCCCGTTGTCGGCGCCCGAGCAGCGCGATCTGTACGGTCGCTTTCAGGGGGTGCCGCTGGTGTCGATCTCGGAGGCCCAGCGCCAGCCGGTGCCTGATGCCCATTGGCTGGGCACCGTGTATCACGGCCTGCCGATCGATCTGTATCACCTGCAGCCATCACCCAGCCCCTATCTGGCGTTCATCGGTCGTGTCTCACCCGAAAAACGCCTGGATCGGGCGATCGCCATTGCCACGGCTGTGGGCCTGCCGCTCAAGGTGGCAGCCAAGATCGATCGGGCTGACAATGCTTACTACCGCCAGGTGATTGAGCCGCTGCTGGTGGGCAATCCGCTGGTCGAGTTCATCGGCGAAGTCGACGACGCGGGCAAGCAGGAGCTGCTCGGCCATGCCCTTGCCCTGCTGTTCCCGATCGACTGGCCTGAGCCCTTTGGTCTGGTCATGATCGAGGCCAACGCCTGCGGCACGCCGGTGGTGGCCTGGCGCAACGGTTCCACCCCCGAAGTGATCGAAGATGGCATCAACGGCATCCTGGTCGACTCGATCGACCAGGCGATCGAGGCTGTGCATCACATCGATCGCCTCGATCGTGAGCGGGTGCGCGCCAATTTTGAGGTGCGCTTCAGCGCTGCGCGTCAGGCCGAGGACTATGAGCAGCTGTATCACCACCTGATCCAGGCTCGCCGCAGTCAGACTCAGGTTGTCGTGCCGATGTTGCATGCCGCATGACCAGTTGCCCCCCTTCGTGCTCAAGGATGGGGAGACGTTTGCGATGCTCGATGGCCGGGGTGAGATCTGTCCCGAGACCCATCCCGATTCAGGCATCTTTCATCGCGGCACCCGCCATGTGAGCCGTCTGCAGGTGTTGCTCTGGGGCGAATCAGCTGCGGTGCTCAGCGCTACCGAACGGGGTGAGATGGGGGTGCATGTCAGTCATCTCACCAATGCCGCATGCCCCGACGGACCACCCCAGGGAATCGTGCATCTGGAGCGCACGTCGGTGCTCAGTCCCAGCGCCTGTCTGCAGGAGCTGGTGTTCACCAATTACGGCGACAGCCCTTTGGCGGTGCCGCTGCGCTTGTGCTGCGACGCCGACTTTTGCGACCTCTTTGAGGTCAGGGGCATCCACAGAACGCAGCGCGGCCAGACCGTGCTCAGTTGCCGGCAGGATGCGCTCGAATGGCGCTATCAGGGGTTGGACGGCTGCGCCCGCTTCACCAGCGTGCGCCTGTCATCGCCGCTCGAGCAGGTGGGAGATGACCACCTCGGGCTGACCCTGGTGCTCGAGCCCCGGCAGCCGCGGCGCCTGGTGCTGGACCTGGGTTTTGCCCAGGTCCCCGGCGCGGATCCCGAGCAGGCCTTTGGTCTGGCCATGGCGGGCACGATCGGACGGTTTCGCGAGGCCCGCCGCCGCTCGGCCCAGATCAGCAGCGACAACCCCGGCTTCAACGCCTGGCTGGCCCGCTCCTACTCGGATGTGCATCTGCTCTCCAGCGAGCTCGCCCATGGGCTCTATCCCGATGCAGGGGTGCCCTGGTTCAGTTGTCCGTTTGGTCGCGATGGGTTGATCACGGCGCGGCAGCTGCTGTTGGTCGAACCGCGGCTGGCCCGGGGGGTGCTCGGCTTTCTGGCGGACCAGCAGGCGAGCGCCATGGACCCGGCCAGCGACGCCGAGCCCGGCAAGATCCTGCATGAGGCCCGCACCGGCGAAATGGCCGCCCTGGGGGAGGTCCCCTTTGCTCGCTATTACGGCAGCGTCGATGCGACGCCGCTGTTCGTGATCCTGGCGGCCGACTATCTGGCCCGCAGCGGTGAGCAGGCTTTCCTGCGGACCCTGCTGCCGGCCCTGGAGGCCGCCATGGCCTGGATCCAACAGGCCGAGGCGACCAGTGTTGACGGGTTTCTGCGGTACCAGTGCGCGGCCCAGGGCGGTCTGCGCAACCAGGGCTGGAAGGATTCGGACGATGCCGTGCACCACAGCGACGGGCGCCTGGCTGCAGGCTCGATCGCCTTGTGCGAGGTGCAGGCCTACAGCTACGGGGCCCATCGGGCGATGGCGGCGATCCTGCGCCGGTTGGGGTACCCCGATCGCGCCACCCCCCTGCTGGAGCAGGCCGAACGGCTGCGCCAACGCTTTCATGCGGCCTTCTGGTGCGAGGCGATCGGCACCTATGCGATGGCGATCGACGGGGAGGGCGCGCCCTGTGCGGTCCGCTCGTCCAATGCCGGCCATTGCCTCTGGACCGGACTGGCGACCCCAGAGGCGGCCGCCTCGATCGCCCGGCAGCTGCTGTCACCCACCAGCTTCAACGGCTGGGGCGTGCGCACCCTCGATGAGCGGGAAGCGCGCTACAACCCGATGAGCTACCACAACGGTTCGGTCTGGCCCCATGACAACGCTCTGGTGGCCCTGGGCCTGGCCCGCTATGGCTACCGGCAGGAGGCGATGCGCATTCTGACGGGGTTGTTTGACACGGCCCGGGCGATGCCGATGCTGCGGTTGCCCGAGCTGTTCTGCGGCTTTCCCCGCCGCGCGGATGAAGGGCCGACGCTGTATCCGGTGGCCTGCAGTCCCCAGGCCTGGGCCAGTGGCAGCGTCTTCGCCCTGCTCGAGGCGGTGACCGGCATGGCGATCGGGCGCGATGAGCGCAGCGGCAGGGTCCAGGTGCACCTGCGTCAACCGGTGCTGCCGCGGCCGATCAACACCCTCGAGATCAGTGGTCTGCGGCTCGATGACGAGGAGATCGACCTGCAGCTGCACCGGGGTGACCACGATGTCGGCGTGCTGGTGCGGCGCCGCACCAGCGGCATCGATGTGCTGATCAGCAAATAAGCGGCGCTGTCAATTCCAGTTGTTGTTGAGAATCGCTTGCAAAAAGGCCGGGGGCCTGTTTAGGTTGCGAGTCATTCGCAATAACCTCGCCTGTGCGCCATGGTCGCTTCTTCGCTCCAGATCCCACCGGTGTTGGCCCTGTCTGCCGTGCGCCTGACGGTGGGGCAGGCGGTGCTGCTGGATCCCGGGCTGCGGCCGGACGGCACCTGCCTCGAGGTGCTTGATGGGGTCGCCCGGGTCTATTGCCCCTGCGAGGAGACCGAGGGCATGACCCTGGCCTTTCTGCAGGCCGGTGACCAGTTGCGCACCGACCGGCTGTGCAGCGAGGGTGTCTGCGTCGAGGCGTTGACCCCCCTGGCGTTCTGCACCGATGCGGCGCCCCGCAGCGGCGACGGCTTTGATCCAGTCAACGAGTGGACGCTGCAGCTGCTGCGCATCCGCCACCTGGGCCAAGCTGAGCAGCGGCTCCATGCTCTGCTCGCCCTGCTGGTGAACCGGTTGGGCCGTCGCTGCGGCAGCTGGTGCGACCTGCCCTTTCGCCTGACCCATGAGCGGATTGGCGAGCTGATCGGCACCACCCGCGTCACCACCACCCGTCTGATCTCGCGGATCCGCCAGGCCAACCTGATCGAGGTGCCCAATGGGGAGCTGGGCATGCGGCTGGCCCCTGCCCTGGTCGAGAACGCGCCCCTGGCAGCCTGACCATGATCCGTTCCGTCAGGACCACCCCAGCCGACACCCTGGTCGGCAGCCTGTGCCGCGAGATCTGGGACCTGCGTCATCGTGCCCGTCAGGTTCAGGACGCCCTGCACCGCTGCCAGCATCCCGGCCTGGGCCAACGGCTGTGTCAGGAGCTGCAGACCCTGGCCCAACGGCGTGCTGGGCTGCAGCGGCTGGCTGATCAGCTCGCTGGCAGCAGGGCCCTACGTTCTGAATCTTCTGTGGGCGTGGCACTGCTGGTCGAGCTGTGCCGCCGCCCCCTGCTCAGGCCAGGGTGACCGGTGCGCTGTGGCCGGCGCTCAGTTCGCCGTCAATCACCAGCAGGGCGGCCGGATTGCCGGCGGCAAAGCGCACCCGCCCCAGCAGATGGGCGGCCTGGTGCTCTGAGGTGATCTGGCCTTGGATGATCGGGTCGAGAAAGACGGTGGTGCGCACATCGCCGGCGCGCTCGGCCTGGGCATAGAGCTGCTGCAAGGAGCTGGTGACATCCACCTCCATTTGAAACACGTCCGCCAGGATCTGCTCCAGGCCGCTCCATTGCTGCCGGGGAGCCGGCAGGGCTTCCAGTTGGACGCTCTGGCTGCGGGCCAGCAAGTAATCGGCAAACAGGTTGGCGTGCAGCAGTTCATCGCCGGCTTCCTGCTTGAACAGGCTGGCAAACCCCCGCAGCTCCCGTTCGGCACACCACAGGGCCAGGGCCACATAGGCGATGTGGGCCTGGCGTTCCATCGTGAGGTGCTGCTGCAGGCCGGCCAGCAGGTCGGCTTCGATCGGCTCGGCCATGGCCCGGCCTGTGGGGCCTGTCGCAACAACCGACTGGGTCATGACGGATCAGATCTGCAGGACTTGTGCGGACCCTACCCAGCCCTTTTAGCCCTTGTCAGTTCAGATGTTGCAAAAAGCACAGGCAACTGTGCGCAAGATGGCGCCTGAGATCGCCGTGGCGGCGGCAATAGAGAATCGTTTGCAATTAGAGTTTCGTCAGCGTTTCGACCAGGTCGTTGTCATGGCCGGCCCCCTCGGTCCTCAACCCAGCGCCTCGCCGCAGGTCCCTGCCACCAACCGCCTGCAGCAGAGCAAGAAAAAGGGCTGCAAACAGAAAAAGTGTTCGAACTGGAAGGGCGGTAAGTGCCGGTGCGGTCGCGATTGACCCGGCTGGGTTCAGCGCCGGTCCAGGCTGGGGATCAGGGCGGCTGAGGCCAGCAGACCCAGCACCATGATCAACAGGGCCGGGGTCATCGCTGCCCCCAGCCGTTCGTCGCTGGCGTACTGAAACACCCGCACCGCCAGGGTGTCGAAATCGAAGGGCCGCAGCGAGAGGGTCAACGGCAACTCCTTGACCACATCCACAAACACCAGCAGTCCGCCCACCAGCAAAGGACCACGCTGCAGCGGCAGATGCACGCGCCGCAGCACGCCGCGCCAGTTGCAGCCCAGGCTGATCGCCGCCTCATCGATGCTGGGGGGCAGCCGTTCAAAGGCGGCATCGAGGCCCTGTTTGGCCACGGCCATGAAGCGGTCGCCGTAGCCCCACACCAGCAGCAGCAACGGGCCCAGGCTCAGGGGACCCCCCAGAATCAGCAAACCCAGGGCCAGCACACTGCCGGGCACGGCATAGCCGAGGCCGGCCACCACGCTCAGCCGCTGCACCAGGGGGCGGGGGCTCCAGCGGCGCACCACCGCCAGCAGTAGGGCTGCTGTCAGGGTGATGCCGGTGGCGGCCAGGGCCAGTCCCAGACTGCGCAAGGTCAGGGCTGTCAGCTCGCCCCCATCCTGCTCGCGCAGCGATTCCCAGCCCGTGCTGACCCACAGGATGGGGATCAGCACCGCCAACACCGGCGGCAGCGCCGTGGTCAGCATGGCGAGCGCCGCCCGCCATCCCTGCAGGTGCCACAGGGGACCCTGGGGTGCGCCCACCGTCAGATTCCAGCGCCGGCTGCGGTGGCGCAGCAGTCGTTCGCCCGCCACCAGCACCGCCACGATTGCCAGGGCCACCAGGGCCAGCAGGGCAGCCCCGGCGGGATCCCCCTCGGCCTGCCAACGGTCCAGAATTCCGGCCGACAAGCTCGGCACCCCCAGCAGGCGTACGGCGCCCAGTTCGTTGACCACCTCCATGGCGCTCAGGGCCACGCCGGCGCCGATCGCCGGCAGGGCTAACGGCAGGGCCACGCGGCCAAAACTGCGCCAGGGACCGACTCCCAGGCAGCGGCTGGCTTCCAGCAGGCGCCGGCCGCTGGAGGCAAAGGTCTCGTGGCTCAACAAGAACACATAGGTGTAGTTGGCCAGGGTGAGCAGGGCGATCGCCCAGCCCAGGCCATGGATGCGCCAGCCGGAACGGCTGCCCCAGTCGATCAGGCTGGCGGCTTGCAGATAGGCCGGAAAGGCCATCGGCAGCAGTTGGGCGACGCGCAGCAGGCGTCGTCCTGGAAAGCTGCACAGCGCTGTCAACCAGCCGATGGCGGTGCCCACCAGGCCCCCCAGCAACCCTTCGCCAACAACCAGAGCCAGGGTGTTACCGACCTGCAACCGTCCTTCGCTGCCCAGGCTCACCTCGAGCAGGGCGCCGTTGGCTGCAGCGTTCCAGGCCAGGGCCAGCAGCGGGGCCAGGGCCAGCAGGCTGACCAGCAGCACAGCCCACAGCAGGCTGCGGCGACTGGCGCCGGCTGTGCTCACTTCCAACCGTTGTCGGCCATCAGCTTGGCGGCCACCTTGGCCTTGGCGCCGAGCTGGGCGGCCGAGACCCCATCAGCCTTGAAGGTGCCGAAGCGCTTGAGCAGAGGGTTGTTGCCAAAGCCTTGGAGTGGATATTCAAAGCTGCCCTGGGCGAAACCCTCGGCCGCGGTCGGTGAGGTCAGAAATTCAATCAATTGCACGGCTTCGGCTCGGTTCTTGGCATGGCGCGTCACCCCGGCTCCGCTCACGTTCACGTGGGCTGGATTGGGGTAGACGATGCGCACCTTTGCGGCCAGCGCCTTGTCGGCAGCTCCGTTCTGGCCCGACAGCATGCGGGCTACGTAGTAGCTGTTGATCACACCGACGCCGCAGAAGCCACGGGCCACGTCGCGGGCCAGCACCGTGTCACTCGTGTAAACCTCATCCGCCAGATTGGCGACCATGCCCCGGATCCAGGCGCGCGTGGCCGCCTCCCCGCGCAGGATCAGCTGGTCGGCCACCAGCGACTGGTTGTACACACTGTTGCGGTTGCGCAAACAGAGCTTGCCCTTGAGAGCCGGATTGGCCAGATCGGCGTAGGTTCTGAGGCTGGCTGGATTGACCAGTTTGGGGTTCACCACAAAGCCCCGCACCCGCCGGGTCAGTCCAAACCAACGGCCCTGGGGATCCCTGAGGCTTAGCGGCACATCGCGCATCAATGTGGCACTGCCGATCTTCTGAAACAGCCCCATGTCGGTGGCGTTGTCGAGCTTGGCGGCATCCACCAAAATCAGCACATCAGCTGAGCTGTTTTTGCCCTCACTGCGCAAACGCTCGACGATGGCGCTGTCGTTGGATTCGAGCAGCTTGACCTTGATGCCGGTGGCTTTGGTGAACCGCTCATAGATCGCGTTGTCACTGCTGTAATGGCGGCCCGAATACACCCGGACCTCCTGGGCCATGGCCATCGAGGCGCTCAAACCGGTGACCAGGGCGGCTGCTATCGACCCTGCCAGGCGCTGCATCAGGACCACGGGACTCACGATCTGCTCGCGTGATCCTGTCTGAGGCAATCGCGTGTCGGTCGTTCAGACGACGCAATCGCTCGTAGCAAATGATACGCCGGCGTCCCCGTCGCTGCAGCTGGTTGTTGCATGGTGGACCCAGCGCCGGTCGTGGGATGCACGTTCAACTCGAACCGTTGTTGGAACCAGACGTCAGCGCTGCCCTGCGCGTGCAGCTGGAGCGGGCTGACGGCGCCTGGAGGCCAGGGGCGGAGACCGCTGGCAACTATGCCCGCCAGGTCAAGCACAACGAGCAGCTTGACCGCGATGCACCGTTGTTTGCAGCGCTGGCGGCGCAGGTGATTGACGCGCTGCAGGCCAACGCTCTGTTCAAGGCGGTGGCCATGCCCATGGCCATTCACAGCCTGCTGTTCAGTCGTTGTGGCGTGGGCCAGGGCTATGGACGCCATGTGGACAACGCGTTCATGCCCGGTGGGCGTGCTGATCTGTCGTTCACCCTGTTTTTGAGCGATCCCAGCGCCTACAGCGGTGGTGAGCTGGTGTTGGAACTACCCCAGGGTGACCATGCGGTGCGTTTGCCCGCTGGCCATGCCGTGCTGTACCCCAGCAGCTATCTGCACCGGGTCGCGGCTGTCGGCTCTGGGGTGCGTTATGCCGCGGTGGGTTGGGTGCAGAGCGCCGTGCGTTCAGTCGAGCAGCGCGAGTTGTTGTTCGAACTGGATACGGCCTGCCGCACCCTGGCAGCCAAGCATGGCCGCAGCGACGAACTCGATCTTCTTTATCGTGCCCAGACCAATCTGCTGCGCATGTGGGGTGGTTGAGCCTGTGCTTTTGGTCACAAAGTCAGGTTCATTGACGCTTGTGGCTTGCTTGTGCTGCCTGGGGATTGGCTGGCTTTTTTAAACTGGATTTGTCTTGTTTTTTTGCCATGGCTCAACGCACCAGTGTGGCTTTGTTTTTGGCAACGTCGGCGTTGATTGGCACAGCGTCTGCTCCCCTGAGCCAGGCGGCCAGCAGCACCCAGTTCCCGGCACCGCGCAGCCCGCAGCAGCTGGCCCAGGCCACGGAGTGCGTGCCCATCGGCGAAGGCGAAAACTGTGCGCGGGACCGCAACCGCTCCAAGAAGCCGGCTGCAGCCCCGACCCGTTCAGACAGCAACACCCCCAGCACGGGCACGGGTGCTGCCGGCACCTCAGCCCCGAAGGGTCAGGACTGAGGACCACGGGTCGGATGGGGTGGGGCAGCCGAAGCTGCCCCTGTTGTGCATGCTGATCAGAAGCGGAAGGTGGTCTTGAGCAGATAGCCGAAGGTGCCAAAGGTGGGGTTGGCGTTGTTCTGCAGACCGCCGTAATTGGCGTTAGTACCGGTCAGACCACCAAACGGTCGGCTTAGGTAAAAGATCGCCGGGGTCACGGCGATGTTGTCGGTCACCTGGAACTTGTACCAGAGCTCCATCGCCATGTTGCCGTCGTTGGGGGTCAGGCCGCCCTTGGTCTGGGTGACCCATTCAGGTCCACCGATGCCAAAGCCCAGGGTGTTGCCTTCCTTGAAGGCATCAGCCCATTCCAGACCTGTCATCCAGGTCATCGACTGGGTCCTGG
>JBJOHB010000021.1:0-12879 GCA_046047915.1 Cyanobacteriota bacterium | reverse complement strand
GGGGCCCCGCAGGCACCGCGCTCAACCCAGCCAGTGGGCCAGGGCCGTGCGCGAGAACGCCGTCGCCCCCAGGCCAATGAAGCGGTGCGCCCACCAGAACACCCCGACGGCGATGGCGATGCCCAGCTGGGCCGGCCGCAGGAATTCGCCCAGCACCAGGGTCTGACGGCCATCGAGCACGGCCTGGAACGGGATCACCGAGGTGCTGGCTTTCAGCTCCTCAAAGGCTTGGCCAAAGCGGTTGGCCAGGCGCCGGTCGCCGTTCCAGACCGCAAACAGGTGGTGGGCGATCAGGCCGACGCAGGTCGCCACCATGAAGCTGCTGCCGATCCACAGCAGGTGGGTGGCGCACCACAGGATCTGCCCCACGGCCTGGGGGTGGCGGCTGATGCGAATGATGCCCGTGGCATACAGCCGCACCTGGGGCTTCAGCACCGCCGGGATCTCGAGCAGGTTGTAGGTGGCCGGGTACAGAAACAGAAAGCTGATCGCCGTGCCGGTCCAGACCACCGGCACGATCCAGGGCTGGTCCTGCAGGTTCCAGAGGCGCACCCCGTCGTAGCGATGGGCCAGGAAGTAGCCGATCACCACCACCGCCGCCGGGATGCTGACCGCGGCGAACAGCAGCCGCCAGACCCGCTCGCCCAGGCGTGCCACGCCCCAGACCCGCAGCGAGGCGCCGCCGCTGTGAACCACGGCAAAGCCCACCAGCAAGGCCAGCATCACCCAGCTGCTGTGGTGCAGGGAGCTGGCCATGGCGTCGTCTGCAAGCGCATGTGAAGCTGCCGATTCTGGCGGCCGGCCGGGCCCCCTAGAGTTCCAAGACATCTGCCGCACTGCCCGCGGGCGACCCTGGTTCCCCAGAGCGATGGCCGATCTGCCCTTCACCCTTGATCAGCTGCGCATCCTGCGGGCGATCGCCAGCGAGGGCAGCTTCAAGAAGGCTGCCGACAGCCTCTATGTGACCCAGCCGGCGGTCAGCCTGCAGATCCAGAACCTGGAAAAGCAGCTCGATGTGTCGCTGTTTGACCGGGGCGGCCGCAAGGCCCAGCTGACCGAAGCCGGCCACCTGTTGCTCAGCTATTGCGATCGGATCCTGAGCCAGTGCCAGGAGGCCTGCCGCGCCCTTGACGACCTGCACAACCTCAAGGGCGGGTCGTTGGTGGTGGGTGCCTCCCAGACGACCGGCACCTATCTGATGCCGCGCATGATCGGCCTGTTCCGGCAGAAGTACCCCGATGTGGCCGTACAGCTGCAGGTTCACAGCACCCGCCGCACCGGTTGGAGCGTGGCCAACGGGCAGATCGATCTGGCGATCATTGGCGGTGAGCTCCCCAGCGAACTGAGCGAGCAGCTGCAGGTGGTGCCCTATGCCAGCGATGAACTGGCGCTGGTGCTGCCGGTCAAGCACCCCCTGGCCCGGCTCAATGAGCTCACCAAAGACGATCTTTACCGGCTCGGGTTCGTCTGCCTCGACGCCCAGTCGACCACCCGCAAGATGGTCGACCAGCTGCTGGCCCGTTCGGGCCTCGATGTGAGCCGGCTCAAGATCGAGATGGAGCTCAACTCGTTTGAGGCGATCAAGAACGCGGTGCAGAGCGGGCTGGGAGCTGCCTTTTTGCCCGTGGTCTCGATCGAGCGGGAGCTGTCGGCCGGCAGCGTCCACCGGCCCCAGATGGCCGACCTACTGGTGCGGCGTCAGCTGAAGCTGATCACCCATCCGGCCCGGTATTGCTCACGGGCGGCCGAGGCGTTCCGGCGCGAGATCCTGCCGGTGTTCGCCAGCCCCGACAGCCCACTGCGGCGCCCCCTGCAGCAGGAGCAGACCCAGCAGCAGGCTCAGTAAGCCAAGCCAGCTAGCCAAGCCAGCCAGCCAAGCCGCTCAGCCTCAGAACTGATCGGCTTCGGGGGTGATGCCCACGGTGTCGTCGGCCACGCCTTTGGTCAGGAACTTGTTCTCGCTGGTGTCGGTTTGGTAGACGCAGCGCACGATCGGCTTGTCCTTGATCGAGCCGATGTAGGCAAAGGTGTTCATGCGCTGCTTGCACTGGCGCATCTGTTCGGCGGTGACCGCACCTTCTTTTTGCAGCACACTCCAGTTCTCTCGCCGGATCACGCAACCGGGCTTGAGCGCGGGCTGGGTGACAAAGCTGGAGCTGGGGTTCATCGTCGTGTACAGCTCAATGTCCATGACAAAGGCGCTGGCCCCCCACTGACGGCAGAACTCGGGGTCGGGCACGGCCATGTCGAGCTGCTGAGAGCTGGCGATGTTGCCCTGATCCCCCTGGGTGGTGCTGGAGATGCCGGTGCCGATGCCGATGCCCACCACCAGCACCCCGGCCAGGATCGCGATCGTGCCGACGTTGAACTGCATCGGTCCACCACCGCCGGGACCGCCACCGGGCTTGCCACCGCCAATCCCACCGCCGCCACCCTTGCGGGAGGGGCCCCGGCCGGCTGGGGCGCGCTCCTCATACCGCGCGTCGTAGCGGGCGTCGTAACGGGAGCCGTAGTCCCCGTAGCCATCCCTGCCGTCTCTGTCGTAACGGGAGCGGGTCACAGGTTTTCGGGTGTGCGGGGCAGACCCATCGAATAGTTCAACACCCGGCAATCCGGGTTGTAGCGCAGGGTGCCGGCCTGCAGCAGCTCCCGCAGATAACCCTCCAGCTCGGAGCCGATGCGCCGCAGGTTGTAGTCGTTCAGGTCGGCCCCGGCCTGGGCGTCCACCAACGCGCGAAAGCGCTGCTGCACCAGCTCGAGGGTCGCCTGATCCCAGAGGAATTCGTTGTCGGGGTCCACATCGAGGGTCAGTTGCCCCGGATCGGCCACCAGATCGCCGTCCTCGACCCGGGCCGTGAACAGACGGATGTGGCGGGTCGTGCTCTTGATCAGGGTGGCGTCAGGCATGGTGAGGGTGCTGCCAGAGACGACTCTAGGAACCCCGCCGGCGGCCAAGGGGCAGAGGGGCGGCCCGCCCTTTTAAGGTTGATTGCGGTTTTCCTGCTCCAGATCCCATGCGCATTGCCATCGCCGGAGCAGGTCTGGCCGGTCTGTCCTGTGCCAAGTACCTCTGCGACGCCGGGCACACGCCGGTGGTCTACGAAGCCCGCGACGTGCTGGGCGGCAAGGTGGCGGCCTGGCAGGACGACGAGGGGGACTGGTACGAGACCGGTCTGCACATCTTCTTTGGCGCGTACCGCAACATGCGCCAGCTGTTTGCCGAGCTCGGCATCGAGGACCGGCTGCAGTGGAAGAGCCACTCAATGATTTTCAACCAGAAGGAGACCCCGGGCACCTACAGCCGTTTTGACTTCCCGGACATTCCGGCACCGTTCAACGGGGTGGCGGCGATCCTGGGCAACAACGATCTGCTCACCTGGCCCGAAAAGATCAGCTTCGGTCTGGGTCTGGTGCCGGCCATGCTGCGCGGCCAGCAGTACGTCGAGGAGTGCGACAAGTATTCGTGGACCGAGTGGCTGAAGCTGCACAACATCCCCGAGCGGGTCAACGACGAGGTGTTCATCGCCATGGCCAAGGCGCTGAACTTCATCGATCCCGATGAAATCTCGAGCACGGTGGTGCTCACGGCGCTGAACCGCTTCCTGCAGGAAAGCGACGGCTCGAAGATGGCCTTTCTGGACGGCAACCCGCCGCAGCGCCTGTGCCAGCCGATCGTGGACTACGTCACCGCCCGCGGCGGTGAGGTGCATCTCGATGCTCCTCTGCGGGAGATCGAACTGAACGCCGATGGCACCGTGGCCGGATTCAGAATTGGTGGCATCAAGGGCAAGGAGGGCTTCACCGCCACCGCCGATGCCTATGTCAGCGCGATGCCGGTGGACCCGCTCAAGCTGCTGCTGCCCGAGCCCTGGAAGCAACTGCCCTATTTCCAGAAATTGGATGGGCTCAACGGCGTGCCGGTGATCAACATTCACCTCTGGTTTGACCGCAAGCTGACCGAGATCGACCACCTGCTGTTCAGCCGCAGCCCCCTGCTCAGCGTCTATGCCGACATGAGCAACACCTGCCGCGAGTACGAAGATCCCCACCGCTCGATGCTCGAGCTGGTGTTTGCCCCGGCCAAGGACTGGATCGGCCGCAGCGACGACGACATCGTCGCCGCCACCATGGAAGAGCTGAAGCGCCTGTTCCCGATGCACTTCACCGGGGATGATCAGGCGACCCTGCGCAAGGCGATCGTGGTCAAGACGCCGCTGTCGGTCTACAAGACCGTGCCCGGCTGCCAGCAGCTGCGGCCGGATCAGGCGTCGCCGATTCCCAACTTCTTCCTGGCCGGCTGTTTCACGATGCAGCGCTACCTGGCGTCGATGGAAGGGGCGGTCCTCAGCGGCAAGCAATGCGCCCAGGCGGTGGCGGGTGCCCTGGCCAGCGACCCCCAGGCGGCGGCCGCTCCTGCCTTGGCAGCGGCCTGATGGCCATCGCCGTCCAACCATCGGCCACGAGCCTGCCCAGTCTGGAGCAGGCCTACGAGGCCTGCCGGCTGGAAACAGCAGAGTGGGCCAAGACGTTCTATCTGGGCACCCTGTTGATGCCGCCGGCCAAGCGCCGGGCGATCTGGGCCATCTACGTCTGGTGCCGGCGCACCGACGAGTTGATGGACAGCGCTGAAGCCCAGGGGCGATCAACCGATGAACTGTCGGCCCGTCTCGATGCCTGGGAAGCGCGCACGCGCGAGCTGTTCGCCGGCACCGTGACCGACGGTCTCGATCGGGTGATGGCTGACACCCTGGAGCGCTACCCCCAGCCGATCCAGCCCTACCTCGACATGATCGAGGGTCAGCGGATGGATCTGTTCAACCACCGCTACGCCAGCTTTGCGGAGCTGGAGCTGTATTGCTATCGCGTCGCCGGCACGGTCGGTCTGATGACTCAGGAGGTGATGGGCCTGGATTCGGCCTATACCAGCGCTCCCTGGAGCCAGCCCCCTGATACGTCGACGGCGGCGGTGGCCCTGGGCATCGCCAACCAGCTCACCAACATCCTGCGGGACGTCGGCGAAGACCGGGGGCGCGGCCGCATCTACCTACCGCTTGACGAACTGGCCCGGTTCGGGGTCAGCGAGGACCAATTGATGGCCGGCGTGGTGGACGACAACTGGCGGCGCTTGATGGCCTTTCAGCTGCAGCGGGCCCGGGACTGGTTCGCCCGCAGCGAGGCGGGGGTGCGCTGGTTGGCGCCCGACGCCCGCTGGCCGGTTTGGGCGTCGTTGCGTCTGTACCGCGGCATTCTCGATGTGATCGAGCAGCACGGCTACGACGTGTTTAACAAGCGGGCCTATGTGCCGACGGCGGGCAAGCTGCTGGATCTTCCCTGGTCGTTTGTGGTGGCTCAGGTGCGCTGAGCGGTGCTGCTGCAATCCAGCGCTTCAGGATCGGATTCACCCGTTCGGGGTCTTCGTCGTGGGGGCAATGCCCCACCCCCGGCAGCACCACCAGCTCCTGGATGCAGGCATGGTCTGCCGCCCACTGGCGGGCTTCGGCAGGATCCTCCCAGGGATCGGCTTCGCCCCACAGCAGCCGCACCGGCAGCAAAGGGCTGGCGGCATCGAGCTCGGAGAGCAGATCCGGAGCCAGGTGGTCGTTGAACAGGTTGACGAACCCTCTGAAGCTTTCAAGGGCGCCGGCTTCGGTGCTGGGACCATGCAGCAGCGCCACCAGCTCGGCATCGACATGGGCACCGCTGGGGTAGGCCCGTTGCAACACCCGGCGAATCACCGGCGGTCGGGCCAAGCTGCGAAACAGCAGGCCCAGTAGCCAACGCCGCCGCACCAATTGCTTGACCAGCGGTCGGCTGGACCGTTCGATCAGCCCCAGTCGGGCCACGCGTTTGTCGTCGAGGGTGCGTTGGGCGCAGTCGATCAACACGACTCCGGCCGGTGCCCGTCCTTGGTTGACCAGCAGTCGGGCCGCATTGAGGGCGACCACGGCACCGATCGAATTGCCGACCAGGTGCAGGGGAGAGGCCGATGCGGCTGGCGCGATGACGTCGCTGATGAACGCGAGCAGTTGTTCGGCCCAGAGATCAAAGCCATAGCGAACGGCCCCCGGTCGAGGCGCTTCGCCCTGCAGCTGGGACGGCGGCTTGCTGCTCGCGCCGAACCCAAGCAGATCGATGGCCCAGACCCCGGCGATCTGGGACAGGTCAGTCAGGTTGTGACGCCAATGTCTGCGGTTGGCGCCAAAGCCATGCACCAGCAACACCTGGGGCGCTGCTGGTGAGGGTCCTGGGACATGCGTGTACGCGACGTTCAGGCCGCGCCAGTGCCAGATGTCGGGATCAGACGGCTGCAGTCTGGTTGGCCAGCAGGGACTTCAGTTTGGCGAGTTCGCCGGCCCAGCGGGGGTCGGGGGCTTCGCTGTCGACGCTGTCGGCGTGCACCACCTTGTTCACGGCCTTGCGAGCGACGGGGTTGCCGGCGCCGGGACCACGACGGTCGTTGCCAGGGCCACCGGCGCGGGCATCGCGGCGCTCCGAAATTTCGATGCGCAGGGCGTTGCCACCGAACTCCTTGCCATTGAGCTGCTCGATCACCGTCTCGGCCAGCTTGGCGTCGTCGACGTTGGCAAAGCCAAAGCCACGGCAGGCGCCCGTGTCACGGTCGTTGACCGCCTTAAAGCGCACCCCCTCGCCCACGGCCGTGAACAGAGCTTCAAGCTCCTTGGCATCAAAGGCGGTCGGCAGGTTGCCGACATAGAGACGAACGCTCATGGGGGAAAGAAAAAGGGAACTGCTGGGGCGGGCTGTCTTGCTTCAACGCCTTTGCGCTACAAAGTTAATCACGTCGCCTGCTGGGTTTGGGCCTGCAACCAGCGGCGGGCGGCGTTGAGCACCGTCTCGCAGTCGGTGGCGGGGTCGACCTCGCGGGCCAGGCGGCCAAAGGCCCGCTCCTGGCTCAGGTGGCTCAGCAGCTGACCTAGCAGGGGGCCTGGAGCCAGGCCCAGCCGCTGCTGCAGCACGGCGCCGTCAAGGGGCGGCCGGGGATGGAACAGCGGATCGCCGCCATCGCGCCAGCGCTGCAGCAGCGGTGTTGCCGGGGTGGTGCCCAGCAGCAACAGGGCCGGCAGGTCAGCTTCGAGCTGGCGGTGGAGGGCAAACCGTTGGCCTTCGTCGAGCTGATCCAGCGGCCGCCCGTCCAGCAGCTGCCACTGCTGGCGCAAACGCTGCACCCGTTGTTGCAGGGCCCGGCTGCTGCGCAACCGGGCCAGGGCCGGGCCGTCGGCCAGGCAGGCCAGGCGGGCCAGGGGCAGGGCCCAGGCCTGCTCAGCGGCCGTCAGGCCCACAGCGCTGGCCCGGCTGGGGGTCAGGGCTGCCAGGGGGGCCTGCAGCGGCAGCTGGGGAGGCAGCCAGGGGCCCAGCAGCCCGCTGTGCAGCACCTGCAGCAGCCCGGCCGCGCCGGCGGGGGCACAGGCCAGCTTCTCGAGCTCGGCCAGCACCCGCTCGCCGGCGACGGCCGCCAGGCTGGCGCTGTGCAGCTGGATCCAGCCCCAGGTGCGGGCCTCCAGGCTGAAGTCCAGCTCGGCGGCCAGGCGCAGACCCCGCAGCAGGCGCAGGGGGTCGCTCAGCAGATTGGCTTCGCTGATCGCCACCAGTTGGCGCCCGCACAGCGCCTCCAGCCCGCCGGTGGGGTCCTGCAGGGGCGTACCCGGCGCCAGGGGCAAGGCGATGGCGTTGATGCTGTAGTCGCGGCGCTGCAGATCGACCGCCAGGTCGGGGCCCTCCTGGGCCGCCAGGTCAAAGCACCAGCCCCGCAGCACCAGGCGGGCGATGTCGCGCTGCTGATCGAGCACCACGGCGCTGCCCCCCAGCTGCCGTGCCAGGGAGCGGGCCAGGGCAATGGCCCCGCGGGGCACCACCAGATCCAGGTCGGGCTGGGCGCTCAGGCGTCCCAGCAGGCCGTCGCGCACGGCACCCCCCACCAGGGCGCTGCCGGCGGGCAGGGCGGGCAGCGGCAGCGGCCAGGCCTGCGGGGCCAGGCGCTGCCACAGGCGCTCGGCGGCGTCGGCCCCGGCCGGCACAATGGGGTCCTGGCATGGCTGCGGCCGCATGTGCATCTGCGTGGACTGCCATTGGGTCGACCGCTGTCAGGCCTACCACGCGGTCGAGCGTCAGCACGGTGTGCCCCACCTGCAGGCTGCGCCCGATCTGGTGCCGGTTCAGCCCCGCATTCATGTGCAGGTGCGTGATCTGCCCGATGGAGCCGTCGGGGTGGAGTGGGATGTGAGGGCCTGCGGCAGTTTTGAGGCCGACCCGGGCCGTTGGTTGCGGCTGCGCCCCGGCGAGGCGGTGCCCACATGAGCCTGCTGCTGGCTTTGCACAGCTCCAGCCCCGTGCTGGGGGTCGCTCTGCTGGATCTGCAGCGGCCTGAGGCGCCGCCGCGGCTGATGGCCTTTGACCTGGGCCGCGGCCTGTCCAACCACTTGTTCAGCTGCGTCGAGCAGCTGCTGCCGGCAGACCGCTGGCCCCAGCTGGCGCGCCTGGCGGTGGCCACGGGTCCGGGTGGCTTCACCGGCACCCGGCTGACGGTGGTGCTGGCCCGCACCCTGGCCCAGCAGCTGCAGTTGCCCCTCGATGGCATCAGCAGTTTTGCGTTGGTGGCGGCGCGCCTGGGCCTGGCCGAACCCACCTGGCTGTGCCAGGCCCTGCCGCGCCGCGGGGTGGTGGCGGGCCACTACGGGCCGGATCCGGCCGGCACCGGCGGGGTGGTCGAACTGGCAGGGCCGCGCCTGTTTGCCACGGGGACGCCACTGCCGCCGGGCCCCTGCGTTGACGCTGCGGTGCAGATCCCTGGGGACCTGCGGCCGCTGCTGACGATCAGCGCCACCCGGGCGGCCGCGGGCATGCCGTCGCCCTGGCAGGCGGTGCTGCCGCTGTATCCCACCAGCCCGGTGGACGGCTGATGGTGCCATCGCCGCGCCGCCCTCGTCGCCCGCGCCGCCGGCGCCGCCTGTTGCCCTGGCGGGCGCTGCTGCTGGCCGGCCTGGCCGGCGGATTGGTGTGGCTGTCACGGGGCTGGTGGTGGCCAGCGCCCCCCCAGCCCCAGATGATCCTGGTGCTGGGGGGCGATGTGGCCCGCGAACAGGTGGCCGCCGAGCTGGCCCGGCAGCGGGGCCTGCCGGTGGTGGTCAGCGGTGGCAGCAACCCCGAGTACGCCCAGTGGCTGTTCGCCCAGCGCGAGGGCCTGCCGGCCGATCAGGTGCTGCTCGATTACCGCGCCCAGGACACGGTCTCAAACTTCACCTCGCTGGTGGATGACCTGCGCCGGGCCCGCATCCGCCATGCGCTGCTGGTGACCAGCAGCGATCACATGCGGCGGGCCCTGTTGGTGGGCCGGCTGGTGGCCGGCAGCCGCGGCATCCACCTGACGCCGGTGCCGGTCAGCTGCGGCGGCCGCTGCATCCACGAGCCCAGCACCAAGCTCTGGCGCGATGGCCTGCGTTCAGTGCTGTGGGTGATCAGCGGCCATGACCTCAGGGGCTGGGCGGCAGCGCACCTGCCGTCCGCTGCGGGCCCTGGGCCAGCAGGCCCTGGTCCAGCAGGGCATTGATCTGCTGCTGGCAGGCGGCGGTGGCGGCATCCAGGTCGGGCCGCCGCCGGCTGGCCGGCGGCGGGATCAGGGTGCCGATGCGGATGTGGATCGGCACCAGCCGGGCCCGCTTGCTGCCGGTGCCCAGGGCCCGGTGGCTGTTGATGATCGCCACCGGCAGCAGCGGCACCCCGGCCCGGGCAGCCAGCAGGGCGGCGCCGGGCTGGGGCTGGTTGACCCGCCCGTCGCTTTGACGGGTGCCGTCGATGAACACGCCGATCGCCCAGCCCTCGTCGAGCCGGTCGGTGGCGGTGCGGATCGCCTCGCGGTCGCTGGCTCCCCGGGCCACCGGGTAGGCGCCGCAGGCCCGGATGATCGGCCCCAGCAGCGGCACCCTGAACAGCTCGGCCTTGGCCATGAAGGCCACCGGACGCCCCAGGGCATGGCCCAGCAGCGGCGGGTCCAGGTGGGAGCCATGGTTGGCAACTACAACCACGGCCCCGTCCAGGGGCACGTTGGCGTTGCCGCCCGTGCGGCCGCGAAACAGCAGCCGGTAGATCGGAAACACCAGCAGGTAACTGATCAGCCGGTAGGTGAGGCTGGGTTTGGGGGTGCTCAGCAGGGCCGGGGGCTCGGCCCGCTTGCGCCGCCGCAGGACCCGCTTGACCGCATTGACTGGACGGTTCATGGATCCTTTCAACGACCCAGGTCCGCAGCGCCAGCGATCTGGGCGGTGGTGATGCCGGGGCAGCTGCGCTTGATCAGGCCGCTGAGCACGTTGCCGGGGCCGATCTCCACCGCCACGGTGATGCCCTCGGCTTCCAGGCGCTGCATCGTTTCGCGCCAGCGGACGCCGCTGGTCATCTGGCTGCTCAGCCTGGCCTTGAGGGCGGCGCCGTCGGTGGTGGGGGTGGGGTCGGTGTTGCTCAACACCGGCACCCGCGCCGTCGCAAACGGCACGGTTTCGAGCGCCTGGGCAAAGGCTGCGGCGGCCGTGGCCATGAACGGTGAGTGAAAGGCACCGCTCACGGCCAGCGGGATTGCCCGCTTGCAGCTCAGTTGGCCGCTCACGGCCGCCACGGCCTCGGGGCTGCCCGAGATCACCACCTGGGCGTCGCTGTTGTCGTTGGCGATCACCACGCCCTCGGTGGCGGCCACCAGCTCGTCGAGCTGGGCGCGGTCAAAGCCCATCACGGCGGTCATGGCGCCACCGCCGGCGGCGGCCATCAGGGTGCTGCGGGTCTGGATCAGCTGCAGGCCGGTGGTGACGTCGAACACCCCCGCCGCATACAGGGCCACCAGCTCACCGGCGCTGTGGCCGGCCACCAGCTGGGGACTGCGGCCCTGGGCCAGCAGCCCATCGACCAGCAGGCTTTCGAGCACGAACAGGGCCGGCTGGGTGTTGCGGGTGTCGTTGAGATCGCTCAGCTCGCCGCTGGCCTCGCCGTTGCAGATCGCCAGCAGGTCGCGTCCCAGCAGCTCGGAGGCCGTGGCGAACCGCTCGCGGGCCCCCGGCAGCTCGAGCACCGCGGCGGCCATGCCCAGCTTTTGCGATCCCTGGCCGGGAAACACCCAGGCGTTGCCCATGGACCGTGGCTCCTGCTGTCAGTGGCAGGAGATTACGGCTTCACCCCGGCCGGCTCAGGCGGCCGGTCCCTGCCAGCGCAGCAGGGCGGCACCCCAGCTGAGCCCGGCCCCAAAGCCGCTGCTGGCCAGCAGGTGGCCCGGCTGCACGCGGCCGTCGCGCACGGCTTCGTCGAGCATCAATGGAATCGTGGCCGCCGAGGTGTTGCCGTAGTGGGCCAGGTTGCTGAGCACCTGCTCAGTGGGCACGGCAAAGCGTTCGGCCACCGCATCGAGAATGCGCTGGTTGGCCTGGTGCAGCAGCAGCCAGTCCAGTTGATCTGGGGTGGTGCCGGTCGCCTCGAGCAGCTCGGCCAGGACCAGCGGCACCTCGCGCACCGCGAACTTGTACACCTCCTGGCCGTTCATCTGAATCGGCGCAAAGCCACCCCGCTGGGCGGTGACCCCGCTCAGCAGGGGCGTGTGTTCGTCGGTCTGGGCCAGGGTCAGGCAGGCGTTGCGGCTGCCATCGCTGCGCATCCGAAACCCCAGCAGGCCGCTCTGGTCGGCCGGGCAGGCTTCGACGGCCACCGCGGCGGCCCCGTCGCCGAACAGCACGCAGGTGCGCCGGTCGTCCCAGTCGACCCAGCGGCTCAGCTGGTCGGCGCCAATCACCAGGGCCCGCTGCATCGCGCCGCTCGCCAGGTACTGGCCGGCGGTGATCAGGGCAAACAGAAAGCCGCTGCAGGCGGCGGTCAGGTCAAAGGCGACGGCGTTGCGGGCCCCCAGGGCCGCCTGCACCCGGGGTGCGGTGCCGAACAGGTCATCGGGGCTTGAGGTGGCCAGCACGATCAGGTCGACCTGCTCGGGCTGCCAGCCGGCATGATCCAGGCAGGCGCGGGCGGCGCGGGCGGCCAGGGCCGTCAGGCCTTCGTCGGCTGCAGCGATGCGCCGGGCGGCGATGCCGGTGCGGCTGCGGATCCAGTCGTCGCTGGTCTCGACCCGGGCGCTCAGGTCACTGTTGCTGACCCGGGTGGCGGGAACGGCACTGCCGGAACCGACCAGGGCCATGCCCTGCAGCGTGCCCAGCGGTGGTGATCCGGGTGCCGGCGCGCTCACAGGGGAAACCGCGGTTGGGCTCAGTCAACCACAGGCGCTTCGGCTCAGGGCGTGCAGGTTCTCCATCACGCCGTGACTGGCGGCCGAATGGGCCAGCCGCAGGGCGCTGAGCACCGACAGGGCCTTGCTGCTGCCGTGGCCGATCACGCAGACGCCGTCGACCCCCAGCAGCAGGGCGCCGCCGTGCTCGGCGTGGTCGAGGCGCTTCTTGATGCGGCGCAGGTTGCCGATCAGAAAGGCCGAGCCCACCTTGCCGCGGCGGCCGCGGGGCAGCTCGGCTTTGATCACATCGAGCAGCACGCTGCCGACGCTCTCGAGGAATTTGAGCAGCACGTTGCCGGTGTAGCCGTCGCAGACCACCACGTCAAACGCGCCCGACAGGATGTCCCGCCCTTCGCAGTTGCCGGCAAACTGCAGGCGGGTCTCGCCGGCCAGCAGCGGGTAGGTGCGCAGGCACAGGTCATTGCCCTTGCACTCCTCTTCGCCGATGTTGACCAGGCCGATGCGGGGCTGGCCCACCTGCAGCACGTCGCGGCTGTAGATGTTGCCCAGCAGGGCCCACTGCAGCAGCCACTCGGGTTTGCAGTCCATGTTGGCGCCCACATCGAGCACCAGCACCTGCTGCTCGGGGTCCTTGGTGGGGAACAGGGCGC
>JBJOHB010000020.1:0-5922 GCA_046047915.1 Cyanobacteriota bacterium | reverse complement strand
ATCTGGTTGATCCAGCGGTCGTTCTTGAGCATCAGCCCCCCCGCCTGAGCTGGGTGACCTGATCGGCCATGGCCATCAGCGGTTCCGGAATCGCAGGCCCGGTGAGAATGACATCCATCTGGCCGGGGCGCTGCTTCAGCGTGGCGACCACCTCGTCGAGCGGCAGGTAGCCGTAGGTCACCGCCAGACCCAGTTCATCCAGCACCATCAGGTCACAGCTGGCCGCGAGCAGCTGACTGCGGCACAGGTCCCAGACCTCGGCAATGGCCGCCAGCGTCGCCGCCGCAGGGGACGCCTCGGCCACCGGGGCATCGATGCAAAGGTCCATCGCCGGCCGCAGCCATTGCAGGCGACCGCACAGGGTGGGGGCGCGATCCGGCCCCTGGTCGACGCCACCCTTCAGAAACTGGCTGACTAGCACCCGGCTGCCCAGACCGGCCGTTCGCAGCGCCTGGCTGAGCACACTGCCGACGCTGCCGCGAAAGGGGGCGGTGTGCACCTGCAGCAGCCCTTCGGGCTGCACCACCAACCGCAGGGGCGGAGGTGGCGGCGGGGCGACCGTGGGCAGGGCATGCAGCCCACGCTGGGGTGTACGGGGGTGGCTGCTGATGCTGGCGGTCATGGACATCCCCCGTGGCGGCCGCTTGGACGCGAGAACCTGAATGTAGCGGGCTTGGCCCCGTTCACAAGCAACGCACACCACCCGTAGTGGCGAACGGATGAACCATCGCCGGCGCCAGCTGGCAAACCGTGTGATTCGCTACAAGCGGGTGCGCGACCGGTCCCTAACTTCCGGGCACCTGTCAAGCCCCGATGGTCGGCGCCACGCGCGGGTTCAGCCGCTATCCCACCACCCCCACAGGCGGCACCCCCGGGGCCACCCTGACCGCAGGCAGCAGCGGGCAGGCCTCCCTCACTCTGATGGAGGTGATCCGCGGACTGGGCGGCAGTTCGGTCGAAACGATCGAGCGGGGGAAGACGATCTTTTTTCCAGGGGACCCGGCCGAACGCGTCTACCTGATCCGTCGCGGCGCCGTACGGCTGTCGCGGGTGTACGAATCGGGCGAAGAGATCACGGTGGCGCTGCTGCGCGAGAACAGCCTGTTCGGGGTGTTGTCGCTGCTGACGGGTCAACGCTCGGATCGCTTCTATCACGCGATCGCCTTCACCCGGGTCGAGATGGTCAGCGCACCGGCCACCTCGGTGCGCAAGGCGATCGAGGAGGACGCCAGCGTCGGCCTGTTGCTGCTGCAGGGCCTGTCCTCCCGGATTCTGCAGACCGAAACGATGATCGAGACCCTCACCCACCGGGACATGTCCTCACGGCTGGTGAGCTTTTTGTTGGTGTTGTGCCGCGATTTCGGCGTGCCCGGCAGCACCGGCATCACCATCGACCTGCGGCTATCCCATCAGGCGATCGCCGAGGCCATCGGCTCGACCCGGGTGACGATCACCCGGCTGCTGGGCGATCTACGCGACGAGGGGCTGCTCCAGATCGACCGCAAGAAGATCACCGTGTTTGACCCCATCGCCCTGGCCAAACGGTTCAGCTGATGGGCCCGCTGGGATACTGAGTCCTCCCCGAAGCCGATCGAGCTGTGTCCGGCTGGTTGCTGATCGTGGCGCTGCTGGTGCTGGGGGGCGTGCTGTCGACCCTGGGGGACCGGCTGGGCACCCGGGTCGGCAAAGCCCGGCTCAGCCTGCTGGGCCTGCGGCCCCGCAACACGGCGGTGCTGATCACAGTGCTGACCGGCAGCCTGATCAGCGCCATCTCCCTGGGGCTGATGCTGCTGGTCAGCAACCGGCTGCGGGTCGGGCTGTTTCAGCTGGATCAGCTGCAGGACCGCCTGCAGCAGAGCCGCAGCGCTCTGCAGCGCAGCACCGGCGAACTGCTGATTGCCGAACGCGAGCGCAATCAGGCGCAGCAGCGGTCCCAGCAACTGCGGCGCGAACTGACGCCCCTGCTGGCCCAGCGGGCCCAGCTGGAGCGCGAGCGCGATGCCCTGAGCCGCGAGGTGCACCAGCGGGACGCCGAAATCCGCAGCAACAAGCAGGAGCTGGGCCGGGTGCGCCAGCAGATCGCCAGCCGCTCCCAGGAACTGAAAGGGCTCGAAAGCCACCTGATCGCCCTGCGCCGCGGCGATGTGGTGATCAGCAGCGGCCAGCCCCTGGCGACGGCCAAGGTGCGGCTGGAGCGGCCCGACCAAGCCGCCGACGTGATCAACGCCCTGCTGCAACAGGCCAACCGCAATGCCTTCAACCGGGTGCTACCGGGCGAGAGGCCGAACCGCCAGATCCTGCTGGTGCCGCGCAATGACATCACCAAGCTGGAAACCATGATCCGGCAGCCCGGCAGCTGGGTGGTGAGCATCCTCTCGGCGGCCAATGTGCTGCGCGGTGAGCGCCAGGTGCTGGGCTTCCCGGATCTGCGGCCTAACCGCAGCGTGGTGCAGCAGGGCGAGGTGATGGCCAGCACCACGATTGAAGGCGACCTGCGGGAGGGGAGCCAGATCACGCGGCGCCTCAACCTGCTGCTGGCCGCCGCCTATGCCCGGGCCCAGCGCCAGGGCACCCTGAGCGACGGCCTGCAGTTCGACGTCGCCCGGGTCAATCAACTGGTGCGCGAGCTCAGCGAACGGCCGTCAGGGCAGGTGGTGCAGCTCGAGGCCGTGGCCCTGGGCAACGCCGAAACACCGGATCCGATCGCGGTCGATCTGCGTTGGGTCACAGGCGCCGTGCTGCCGGTCTCCCCGGGACGCCGCAACTGAGATGACAACGGGACCGCTGGCCGCCCTGGACCCGGGTCGCAGCAAATGCGGGTTGGTGCGCACCGACCCCGACCGCTCGCAACTGGATGAGGCCCTGATCGTGGACCCGGCGGCCTGCCGGGCCACCCTGATCCGCTGGCACCAGCAGCAGCCGCTGGCGGCAGTGATGCTGGGCAACGGCACCAGCAGCCGCCAGTGGCAGCGCGACCTGGCGGACCTGGCGCTGCCGGTGCTGCTGGTCGATGAATGGGGCACCACCCTGGCCGCGCGCCGGCGTTACTGGCAACTGTGGCCGCCCCGGGGCTGGCGGCGGCTGCTGCCGGTGGGGCTGCGGCTGCCGCCGCGGGATCTGGACGACGTTGCTGCCCAGATCCTGCTGGAGCGCTGGCTGCAACGCTCCCTGCCCCGGGGCACGCGGGCCCTGGGCGCCTGACTCAGAAGCGGGCCCGGACCGTGAAGGCGTAATCGCCGCCCGGCTCGAGCTGGTAATCGGCCTTGAGCAGAAACCGCAGCAGGGCGTCCTGAATCAGGGCCCGCCCCAGGGACGGCTCCACCTCCAGGCTGCCGCGATCAAAGGCCCAGCGAAAGGTCCAGTGAAAGCCGCCGGCACTGACCTCGCCCTCCAGCAGCCGCTGGCTGAAGCTCTGGTGCAGCACCCGCAGCTGGGCGGTGGTGGCGGGCAGACGACTCATGCCGGCACAAAGCCATTGATGCGGTTGGCCGCCCGCATCAGTCCCTGGCGCTGGATCAGGCCGATGCCGGCCTCCACCTCGGTCAACACCTGCTCGAGCAGGGGCTGCTCGTCAGGACTAAAGCGTCCGAGCACATGGCCGATCGTGCGGGCCTTGCGTTCGACCGGATTGTCGGCGGGGGCGCCGATGCCGATGCGCAGGCGCGGAAACTCCTGCGTGCCCAGATGGCTGATCGTCGAGCGCAGGCCATTGTGGCCGCCGGCGCTGCCACTGGCCCGCAAGCGCAGCTTGCCCAGGGGCAGGTCCATGTCATCGACGACCACCAGCAACTCCTGGGGCTGCAGTCCGAACCAGTCGAGCGCTGCGCGGATCGCCCGTCCGCTGTCGTTCATGAAGGTCTGCGGCATCAGCAGACGCAAGCGTTGCTCGCCACTGCCGACCTCGGCCAGCAGTCCCTGCAGCCGGGCCTGGTTGCGAAAACCGCTGCCTGCCCCGGCCGCGAGACGCTCGAGCGCCATGAAGCCGACGTTGTGGCGGGTGCCGGCGTACTTGGATCCCGGATTGCCGAGACCAATCACCAGGCGCAGCTGGGGCTGGGATTCAGTGCCGGCCACCGGTGGTGCGCAAGCGGTTCAGGCCTGATGGGCCTCAGAGGAGGCCTCGGCCGCAACGGCTGCGTCAGGATCTGAAGGGCCGCCGTTGTCACCAGCACCGTCGGCCGCAGCCAGGACGGCAGGAGCGGCAGGCTCAGTCGGGGCGCCGACCTCGGCCACGGTCATGGCACTGCGGAATTCCTTCTCAAAATCCTGGGACGCCGACTGGAATCCCTTGAGCGTGCGCCCCAAGGTCTTGCCGAGTTCAGGCAGACGCTTGGGTCCGAACACCAACAGACCGATGGCGGCGATCACCGCCATCTCGGGCAGGCCGATCCCAAAGATGTTCATGGCTGGGGCCTCACAGTGGCGGCGATCAGCCGATCCCGTTCCAGTTGACGTTGATGCCTTCGAGCAGCAGCGACTTGTTGTACAGCTGCAGGATCACCAGCAGGAACACCAGAAACAGGGCCATAAAGATGCCCATCACCGGCGTGGTGCCCCAGCCGGGGACCACCTTGCCGTACTCGGAGTTGAGGGGACGCAGCAGGTCTCCAAGACGGGTGCGTTGGGCCATGGCGGCGGGTGCCTCTCGGGCGTCGAAGCGGTCTGGCTACTGTAAGGGCCTTGCCGGCTCCGGCGCGCCGGGCTGTCGAGAGTTGTGACGGAAACCCTCTCGCCCATGGATCCCAGCACCACCGGTTCACCCGCCATGAGCGTGGCCATCGCCGTGCTGGTGGCCCTGCTGGGCCTCACCGGATTCGGCGTGTACACAGCTTTCGGCCCCCCCTCCAAGCAGCTGAGCGATCCGTTCGACGATCACGACGACTGAACCGCCGCGAGGCGCCAGAAGCCGGTGGCCCACGGGGCCAGCACAGCGGACTGATCCTTAAGTTCCAACCGCTGCTCCAGACCGTCCAGCCGCTCCAGCAGGCGCCAGGCGGGCCCCGGGTCCAGACCCTGGCGCAGCGGTGAAAGGTTCTGAACACTGATGACGGCCGCACCTGGGTGCTGGCTGCAGGGGCGCAACCCCAGCAACTGCAGGTGCGGGCCCAGATCGGGCAACCCCGCAGGCACCTGATCGCCCCCTGCCAGCGGCCGGCGCCAGAGCGGCTCGCGAAAGCGCACCGCCTCCTGGGGCAGGGCCGCCCGGCACCAACCCCCCGGGCAGGGCATCAGGGCCAGCCGCAACCGCTGCCAGCCGTTGTCGGCCGCGGGATCGGGCCAGGTGGGCGCCCGCAGCAACGACACCCCGAGCAGCTCGGGGCTGGCCGAGACCCCCTGGGGACCATCGAGCAGCACGCCCAGGCCGCCGCCGGGGGCCGCCGCTTCGGAGGCCAGCCAGCTGATCACCGGCAGCTCCCAGCGGCTGCGCTCGCGGGCGTTGGCGGGCTCGGCCGGCCGCTCGAGCACCCCGCCGCTGGTGTCGGCGGCCCAACGCTGGGCGGGTTGGGCCAGGGGCAGCTCGAACCGCAGCAGTTCATGGCACTGACGCCAATCGATGCTCAGCACCAGCTCGAACCAGGGACTGCCGGCCAGCAACCGCCCATCGAGCCGCAGCGCGCTGCCGCCCAGCTGCCCCCGCCAGCTGACCTGACTGCACAAGGGCCCCTGCTCGCACCAGTGCAAACCCGGTTGCCAACGGATCGGGCGTTCATGGTCCCGGTAGTCGGACGCCAGGTCCCAGGCATCCCAGAACTCGCCCGCATCGCGGTAACGCCGCAACCGGGCCGACGCCGCCAAATAAGGGCGGCCATGGGCATCCCAGAGCTGCTCGAGGCCCGCGGGCCCGATCACCACGCGCACCAGCCCGTTGTCGAGCTGCCAGCGCCCCTCGGCCAGGGCGGTGCGGCGCACCGGCTGCTCGGC
>JBJOHB010000019.1:0-3018 GCA_046047915.1 Cyanobacteriota bacterium | reverse complement strand
GGGCAAACGCGATCAGGAACGCGCCGGTTGCTTTGAGTTCCCGCAGGCGCTGAGCGGCCACGATGCCCATGTCCAGCAAGAAGAAACTGAGCGCCCCGTAGAACAACTGGTCGGTGAACGGTTCCATTTTGGCCATGCCAGCCGGGCTGTAAGCCGTGCTGAGCACACCGATCAGCAGCGAGCCCACCAGCACCAGCACCGAGCTGTTGAGAAAGGCTTCGTGCAACAGCGATCCCCAGTGCAGAGCATTGCCCTGGTCACTGGCAGCCGGTTCGCGGGGTGCCGTGAGCCTGACCAGCAACAGACCAATGATGATCGCGGGCGATTCCATCAAGGCCAGCGCCGCCACCATGAAGCCATCAAAGGGAACAGCGAGTGCCCCCAGAAAGGTTTCAGCCGTGATGAAGGTCACGGCACTGATCGAGCCATAGGCCGCTGCCAGCGCTGCAGCGTTGTAGGTATCGAACCGGGTGCGCAGGAGCAGAAAACTGGTGATCGGGATCAGCAGCGCCATCGTCAGGGCGGCACCGATCGTCAGCAGCACCAGGCGATCGAGACCGCTGTGCTGCAGTTCCATGCCTCCCTTGAGGCCGATCGCCAGCAGCAGGTACAACGAAAACAGTTTCGGTAGCGGCGCCGGGATCTCCAGATCCGAACGCAGCAGAACCGACGACAACCCGAGGCCGAAGAACAGCACCGGCGGGGACAACAGGTTCTGCAGGATCAGGGTGGGATCCATTGACCGGTCTGCAGTCCTTCTGGCTTCAAGCTAGGTGGCCTGGGGGTCAGCGGCTGCAGATGCAACGATCCAACGCCTCGGCAAAAGGGGCGGCCATTCCTAGTGTTGGCAAGGAACCGGCGCCTCCGGACCTGTCCGGGGGGTGGACTGTTCAACCCAGCCGGTTCCCACCCTTGGCGACGTGGTGACTCGGGCTGTGCGAACCGCGCCTTGCGACACAATGGGCTGCCCTGATGGTGCGACCTTGGTCGATTTGGTGATCGCCAGCGGCAATCCCCACAAAGTGGCCGAAATCGCCGGCATGCTCAACGATTTGCCGTTGCAGGTGCGTCAGCAGCCCCAGGGGCTCGCGATCGAGGAGACCGGCAGCACCTACCTGGCCAATGCCCGCCTCAAGGCTGAGGCCGTGGCCCGGCTGACGGGCACCTGGGCCCTGGCCGACGATTCCGGCCTGGAGGTCGACGCCCTGGGCGGTGCCCCTGGCATTTATTCAGCCCGCTATGCCGCCAGCGACCGCGAACGCATCGCCCGCCTGCTGGCCGAGCTGGGGGACACGCCTTACCGCAGCGCCAGCTTCAACAGCGCCATGGCCCTGGCCGGCCCCGACGGCATCACGGTGCTCGAAGCCCAGGGCATCTGCCGCGGTGAAATCCTGCACCAACCCCAGGCGCAGGGAGGCGGCTACGACCCGATCTTCTGGGTCCGCGAAGCCGGTTGCACCTATGCCGAGCTGAGCGATCACCTGCGGCTCAAACTGGGCAGCCGCGGCAAGGCGGCCAGACAAATGGCCGCCGAACTGCGCGAGGTTCTGGGTCTGGCCTCAGCCCTTCGCTGATCGGTTGACCTGGTTGATGGCGCGCATCGCGGCGGCGGCGGCCTCTTCGACGTCACCCTCGCGGCCGGCCAGGGTCAAACGTCCAAAGGCTCCCACCGCTTTGACATCGACCACGGTGATGTTGGAAGCCTTTTCGGCTTCATTGGCGGCGATCAGCACATAGCCAGCGGGTTCGGTTTCAAGGATGAACATGCTCATACCCGCCTGAATCATCGAACCGCGCCGGTTCTGGCGGTTGATCAAGACCGCATGGTCGGGTGTGATCGCGCGGATGATTTCAGTCCAGCTGACCTCGCAACGGCTGCGCTGGCTGACACTGCTGCCAATGGCCTCGAGGACCACATCCCCAGAGTGCAGGACATTGCTCTGGTCCCGGTGGTAGAGGGCCAGCGAGCCGAAGGCCCGCTCGACAATCATCTGACCAAGCCGGACCGTGCTGGCCTTGAGGGCGATATCGGTGACCCGGTGCACGGCCATGCCGGGGGACACCTCGAGCCAGAGGCAGGCATCGCCAGGGATCGGCAAAAACCCCTGGCTGACGGTGCCCATGTAGGCCGCCAGCTGGGGCTGCAGGCTGTCGAGAAAGACGTAGGTCCGCAGCTCAATAGACTCGACATGGCTGGACTCGCGCGCCAGGCGTGAGGTCTCGCTGTCGGTGGTGATCACACAGCTGGCCGCCGACGGGTGCAACGGGTCCTCGCCTGCAGCCCGGGCGATTCCCAAACCCAAATCCGTACCGGTGACCTGCACCGTCCGTACGCGTCTCCTGGGGTTGGACTCGGCCAAGGACTCGAAAGCTCCTGGGTAGTTGGGCCTGCGCGCACCTGCCGCAGAAGCCGGCTGACTCTACGTTGCGGGCCTTGCGCAGCGGTCCACAGCCGGTAAGTTCCGCCCATCCTCGGTTTCCACGCCATGGCTGCCAAGCGCCCCGCCTCCAACGGCACCGCCAACGGTTCTGTGCCGGTTGAACCCGAGACCGACACGGTGCGGCCCGAGCAGGCCTTGGCGCTGGTGGGGATGGGTCTGCTGCAGAAGATGGCCGCCAACGGTGAGCTGCCCTGGGTATGGAACGAAAGCGAAGATGCCGGCGCCTGCGATCCCGGCGCGCTGCGCAACCGCCTGGAGCTCACCGACCTCGCGCTCAAGACCGGAGCACCGCTGAGCACCGCTGAGGTCACCTATCTGATGGGTGCCCGTCCCGGCGCTGCCGTGGTCGAACGGGGTGGCCTCAAGGCCCGCCGGGTCAGCCGCAACGTCTGGAAGCTGAGCCAGAGCTCGGGCAGCAGTGAGAGCAACAGCTTCAGCGGCTTCAACGATGGTCGCCGTCGCTTCGGTTAAGGACGCACGGCTGGCGCGCTGGGCCACGGCTGCTGCTCTTGAATGGGCATCAGCCAGAGCTTTGTCGTTGAAACGCTGCCATCCCGTGAGCGTTGCGCTCGTCGTT
>JBJOHB010000018.1:0-2526 GCA_046047915.1 Cyanobacteriota bacterium | reverse complement strand
CCGTGAAACTCAGCCACGGCAAATGGGTCAGAAAGAAGCGATTGTCGAGACCGCCGCGAAACTCTTGGTTGGGGTGGGCTCTCGCATGGTCCAACGCGCTTCGGATCCTTCTGTAGTCATCGCTAAAACGACCGCACCAATCCGCATCCGCAAAGCCGAAGTTGCCATCCTCCAAGCCAACCGTGATGGAGGGATGCACCGTAGAAAACTCCACCAGGACATCATCGACGATGCGATGACGAAAGCAAGGACTGACGTTGATTGCTCTGCTGATCAGACAGCACAGCGTGGTGTAGAAACGCAGGCCTCGGGCCTCCACAGCGGCGCCGAAACCGGTGATGTCGATGGCGGTGCTGATCGACAGAACGGGCAGCGGATGATTGCGAAAGCATTCGAACAGGCGACGGCGGGAATAGTGCTCAAGATCCACCGGCATCCCTTTAGGGCTGCTGAGCTCACCCACTGACTGACCTGCTGTGCTCACGGTGATGTCATTCGCTGATCACCACCATCCTGCACAGGCGTTTCAGACTGGCACTGGTTGGGATCGCGGGCAGCGCAGGGAATCCCGATCAGGGCTGCTCAGCTGTGTCCTGGATGAACTGATGCACGGTGTGGAGATACCGCTCGGGGTCTTCAAAGAACGGGGTGTGGGAGCACCCCGGAAACAGCGCCAAGGTGGCGTTGGGCAGGCGGTCACGGGCCATGGCGGCAAGGTCGGGCACGATGTAGTCGTGCTCGCCATGCACCAGCAACACGGGCATCGTCACCGCCTCCAGATCGTCCATGCGGTCCCAGTGGCGCAGTGCGCCGCTGCACTGAAAGAAATAGGGACCGAACATCCTGGAAAAGACCTCAACGCCCAGGTTCTGCAGGCACCAGGTGAGGGACTCAGGCCATGGGTAGCACCGGCAGACATGCCGGTGCATCAACAGGGTGACTGCGGCCTGGTACTCAGGATGATCGGTGCTGCCCTCGGCTTCATGGCGGGCCATCATTGCCACGGTTTCACTGCCGAGGGCCTGTTTCTTTTGTTCGAATCCCCGCTCCATGCGGGATAGATCGAACGCGGTATCCGCCGCAATCAGCGAGCGCACGCGATCGGGGAACCGCAGGCTGAATTCCAGTGCCAGCACCCCGCCCCACGACTGGCCCAGCACGTCGACGCGGACCAGATCCAGCGCGTCCAGCACCGCAGCCATCTCCGCGACAAACCGCTCGAGGCGCCACAGGGCGGGATTCTGGGGCCGGTCGGATTCTCCGCAGCCCAGCTGGTCCCAGGTGACGAGCCGCAGACCTGGCCGCAACAGCGCTTCATGGCTGTCGCGTAGGTAGCGCGACGGGCAGCCTGGTCCGCCATGAACCAGCAGCAACGTGCGGGGCCCGGTGCCGGCCGAGAAGGTCACGACCTGATGGCCAGCCACGGCAACGGTTCGGCGCGTCCACTCGGCCATGGCTGCCCTGCTCAACGGCCTCATGATCCACGCTGTCAACGAAACGGGTGATGAGGGTGATGCTTCAGGTGCGGATCGCCTGACTCGAAGCTGATCTGTTGCCACAGCAGTGGCGCCCACAAGGCGATCAGCGTTGGATCAGCGACCAGGTTGTGGTGATCACGGGTTGGGAGCTCCAACCAGGAAGCGGTGCTGTTGTCCCGAAACCGCAGATGATCGGCCCGTCGACGCGGCAGCCGCTTATGCCAGCGGCTCCGAGCCAGCCAAAGCTTGGTCGTGGACTGTCCCGTCCAGACTGGTAAGCGGACGGCCGATTGCTGCCGGCGACGTCGCAGTGCCTGGCCCCACTGGGAGACGGGGATGCACAGGGGCAGCAGATCTGGATTGATCGGGCAAAGCAGGGCCACACCAGCCACCGCCACCCCACGCTTGAGCAGCTGATGGCCAAGGAAATAGGCGGTCCAGGCTTGGATCGAAAACCCTCCCAGCCACACCGTGCCGGGGACTGGCCCTTCTGGCCGCAGAGCACCATGCCGCAACAAGCTGTCGGCAAGAGCATCGGCCTGGTCGCTCAGCTCAGCCAGGGTGAAGCTGGTCCCAGGCCAATCCCGGTGGAACAGCTGCTGCAGGGCGGCGTGATTGGGCTGATGGCGCTGCAGGGCCTCAAGGCCTTCGCCACACCACAGCAACAGGGATTCCGGTTGCTGGCCTTGAGCGACGGCCAACCGTTGGGACACCGCGGCGAGCGTGCCACCCTCAGCCAGCAGTCGTGCATCCAGAACCCTTCCAAGCTGGCTCTGGATGGCGACCAACACGTCGGCCTGATCGAGCGAGTCGAGCGCAAACAGCTCAAGCGCGTGATCGGCCCATGGGTGATGCCGTCCTGCGTGGAGTTGCACGATCACAGAAGCCAGATGGCACGTGCCCGGCCGCAACGTCTGCACCAGAGCAGTGCGTCGCCAGGCTTCGCTGGCAAGTGCAGCCCGATCGGTCTTGCCATTGGCATTGCAGGGCAACCGAGGCAAGGCCAGCAGCTGGCTGGGCCACAGACGCAGGTCGTCGAGCCCGGCGA
>JBJOHB010000017.1:0-7923 GCA_046047915.1 Cyanobacteriota bacterium | reverse complement strand
CTGGGGCATGCAGAAGCGCAAGACCTTTCGACCCTGGCAGCCGGAACAGACCACCCTGCTGCCGCCGTCGCCTCGTGAGTGGCTCTCCGAGGACCATCAGGTGTATTTCCTGCTGGATCTGGTGGATGAGCTGGATCTCTCCGAGATCCTGATCCCCGCTCAGGCCAAGAATCCCTGCGGGGAGAAAGGCTTTGATCCAAGGATGTAGGCGAAGCCTTCCGCGGAGCGGTTGACGTTGCTGCTGCTCCTCGCCTACTGCGTGGGCACGGGGTCAGCCCGCAAGATCGAGCGTGCCGGCTCCGAGGATCTGGCTTTCAGGGTGCTGACCGGCAATCAGCAGCCGGACCACAGCCGGATCAGTGATTTCCGGCGCCGCAACCAAACCCACTACCAGTAGGACCATCTTTGCAATGAACACTGGCTTACGTCCGAAGCGATCGGCGAGCCCGCCTAGATGTGTAGTCCCACCAGGTTGTTCAGCTGACAAAGGGGTGTGAGGTCGTCATGGTCCGGGTGTCACCTCCGACCCACAGACCCCACACCCCACGCATACCCCCCCGAATGCTCGGCTGACATCTCTCGGCCGTGAACGGTTGTTGCGTCGACACATTCAGGACGCCGAGCCCCTGGCCCATCTCGCCGCGCAGGCTGGAATCAGCCTGCGCACCGCCTACAAGTGGCTGAGCCGTTACCGCACCGGTGGTGCCGCCGCCCTGGTGGATCGACGCAGTGTTCGCCGCAGCCAGCGGCGGACGCTCGATCCACAGCATCTGCAGCGCGCCGTTGCCCTGCGCCATGAGCGCTGCACCCTCAGGCGCATCGCACGCTTGCTGGCCCTGCCGCTCTCCACTGTTGGTCGCACCCTCAAAGCGATGGGCTTGGGCCGGCTTAAACAGCTGCAGCCACCAGTGCCGGTACGGCGATACCAGTGGGCGCGGCCTGGCGACATGATCCACGTCGACATCAAACAGCTGGCCCGGTTTGATCGCGTCGGGCCCAGGATCACTGGCGATCGGCGCCTTGGCCGCTCGGCTGGTGCGGGCTACGAAAAAGCCCATGTGGCCATCGACGATGCCACCCGCCTGGCTTACGCCGAGGTCCTGCCCGATGAGAAGCAAGCCACCACGGTCGGTTTCCTGATCCGGGCTGTGGCCTGGTTTGGCCGTCAGGGTATTGAGTGCCAGCGGGTGCTCTCGGATAACAGCAGCGCCTACCGCTCCAAGCCCTGGCGGCAGGCCTGCGAGGCCCTGGGGCTGATAGTCAAGCGCACCAGGCTCTATACCCCGCGAACCAACGGCAAGGCCGAACGGTTCATCAAAACCCTGAAAACAGAGCGGCGCGGGACCATCCAGGTAAGCCATGGCAATTGGCCCGTCTTGCTTGTCGTTCATGATGGTTGGTTCCGAACGCTCGCGTTCAGATCAACGACGCAATGCCCAGGTCCCGGCGTAATCCTTCGAACTGCTGCACCAGATCAGCAGCCCGTTGCTGTTGCTCAGGTGTGAACGCGTTCACGGCTTGGCGGCTTAGCGGCAGGATCGGCACGCCGCGTTGTTGCAGCACCACCTTGACGCTGCGTGGAAAGGGAAGCTCGTTGGATAAGGCCGCATCGGTGCTGGCGATCCAGGCGCAGACCCGTTGCAGCTGGTTCTGATCGCTGCTGTTGCCCCACTGCTGACAAAGAAAGGTCAGCAGCTCGGGGAAGGCCGCTGCACAGAAGTCCATGATTCCGGCGGAGCCTGTTTGCAATACGGCAAACAGTTCTGCGGTATTGGCTTCATCAATGATGAAGTCTGGAGGCACACGGGCTGCAAAGGCTGCGACCACCTCTGGGGACGCTTGCGTTGTTTTTAAGAGTCGGTAGCCGCCAACCGTTGCCAGCTGCTGCAGTTGCTCGGGTTGCAGCACGCGATGAAACGGCGCGATCGCTTCATAGAGCCCCAGGCGCAGGGGTGCCCCTTGCGCCACGGCCAGCAGGCGGCGCTGGGCTTCGTCCTCGCTGACGCTGGCACCAGCCAACAGGCCCGGCACCACGACCGCCGTCCCGGCGCCTGCCGCTTTGAGTTGTTGCATGCCACGGCGGCAGGTGTCGACGCTGGTGCCACGGCTCAGGCTGGCCCAGGTGCCGCCCCGCCCAAAGACGGAACTGGCCTGACGGGTCAGGGCAAGTGCCTCGGGCCAGGTGATCGACAGCATTTCGCCGGTCGAGGCCACGGCCAGCACCGCCTGGGCACCGGCCTGGCGGTACAGCTTCAGCAGTTGCCTGTGGGTCTTGAGGTCCAGTTGCAGGTCCTGGGCCAAGGGGGTTGGCACCGGCACCGCGAAACGCAGCTTCAGCCTGGCTGCCTGGCTGCGTCCGCCAGCGGACGCCATGAGCGGCAGCGCCGAGGCGGCCAGCAGTCCACCGACCCCAGCTTGGAGCAATTGGCGACGGGTGAGTTCACTCATGGGCAGAGTTTAGAGGTTTCGCTCGTTCAGCTTTGGTTTGAGTTTGGAATGGTGTGATGTTGGCGCTCTCGCTCGTTTTGGCAACCTCACGGAGGATCCAATGCCGCGCCAGGGATGACGTCGATGTCCCTGTCTAAGGTTGTGCCTGGGCCTTGCAGACGTTGGTCTTTGTTGCGCTGTTTGACAGTCGCTCCACCAAGGCTGGTTCTGGCCCATCGTGGTTTGCAGGACTTGGGTTGATCATGGAGCTCCAGATTCATGCGTTGCCTGAGGCGATGCAAGCGCTCTCGGGCTATGACAAGGATGTGGTGGAGACCCATGCAGATGTTGCGGTGAAGGTGCTCCTGTCGCACCCCTCGGCCGCCATGAAGATCGTCCTCATCAAGGGCGGGAAGGACAACATCCAGTTGCCCCATTATCACGCTGAGGGATTTGACTTTTTTGTTGTGATCCAAGGGCGAGCCAGGGTCCATGTGGCGCCGGTCATCAATGGTGAGGCGTCCGATGGCAGTTGGTCTCACGTTGAGCTCGTGCCTGGCGATTGCTATTCAATCCAGCCAGGGCTGGGGCATTGCATTCAGAACTTCTCTGAAGAGGACCTGATTGTGGTCAACGTGTCGCCCCATGAGCACGCAAGCAGCGATTACATCACGCTCGATACAACAGTGCCGGAGCGGCTGATGGCGGCATGACCCATGGCTCCACTGCTGTCTTGGCCCAGTCGTCACCGGGTGTTCCACGCAACATGACGTTGCCAGCTGAGCGGTGCTAGGAAGCTGAAAATGCTCGGTTTTTGTGGGCTTTCAAGTTGCGGGCACCAACCACCGTGCCAGGCCGCAGGTGTTTTTCATCGGCCTTGGCTTGCTCTTGAGCGCTGCCTGCCTCAGCGCCTGTGGCTCCAAGCACGCCAGCAGCCTTTCTGCCATGGAGCAGAAGGTTGAGGCGATGATGGCCAAGATGGGCGTCCCCGGGGCCAGCTCCACGCCGATCCAAGCGGCCGTGGCGCTGGACTGCCCACCCATCAAGACGATGCTGGACGAGGTGCGAAATGCACCGGACTCGATCAGCCCGGCATCGCGTCAGGCGCTCAACGCCTGGGCCAAGTGGTGCAAGCTACAGGCCCTACCGGATCAGGCCTCCTGATCATCTGCTGCTGAGCAGGAACCGCGGGTGCACCGGGCGTTGCGCCACCAGCTGATGCCAGAGCCACACTCCCCCAATGCACCGTTGCGAGTTGGCCTGGCCGGCGTGGGTCGCTTCGGCCAGCTCCATGCCGCGGTGCTGGCCGATGGCCCCGGGGTGCAGCTTGTGGCCCTGGCCGATCCCGACGCCGCCCAGTTGGCGCAGGTCGCCGAGCGCACCGGGGTCCAGAAGCTGTACAGCGATGCCGAGGCGTTGATCGAGGACGACAGCCTCGATGCGGTCATCCTGGCCACCCCCGATGAACAGCATGCGGCCCAGGCCCGTTCGGCTCTGCGCCGTGGGCGCCACCTGTTCGTTGAAAAGCCACTGGCTGGCACCTGGCAGGAGGCCCAGGAGCTGCAACGGCTCGCCCAGGACCGCGGTGCCCTGCTGCAGGTCGGGATGATCCTGCGTTACGAGGCCTCCCACCGCTGGTTGCAACGGCAGATCCAGGCCGGTGCCTTTGGCGATCTGGTGTCGATCCGGGCCCAGCGCAACTGCAGCCGCAGCTCCTTTGCGGCCATCGCCGATCGCATCCACACGGTGCATCGCACGCTGATCCATGACATCGACCTGCTGTTGTGGTTGAGCGGCAGTCGGGTGACGTCGGTGATGGCGCTCGACTATCGCCAGGGCGAGCACCTGGCGCCCCAGGGTTGTTTTGCCCTGCTGCAGCTCGCCAACGGCTGCGTGGCCCAGCTGGAGAGCAGCTGGACCGTGCCCGCCCAGGCGCCCGCCAATGTCCTGCAGGAGCACTGGCGCGGCTGCATCGATGCCGAGCTGGCGGTGGTTGGCCAACGGCGCACGGCCCGGCTGCAGGGTCTGCAAACCCCCCTGCAGATCTGGAGCGATCAGGATCTGCAGCGGCCCGATCTGACCCTGTGGCCCGAATGCGATGGGCGGGTGTTTGGGGCCCTGCGCGATCAGCTGCTCGATTTCACGGCTTGCGTGCGCCGGGGGCAGGCCTCGGCGGTGGCCGACTTGGCCGCAGCGGTAGAAACGTTGCGGATTGCTGAGGCGATCATCGAGGCCTGTCGGTTGCGGGGTGTGGTGCGCCTGGACCTGGATCAGAGCCCGGCGAACCACTCGTAGCCCTGGTCATCCCAATACCCCAGCCGGCCTGGCTCGGGGGCGGCCGTCACGCGGATCGCCGTGACCCACTTGCTGTTCTTGTAGCCCAGCTTGATCGGTGCCGCCAGCCGTACCGGGGCACCGTTGGCCGCCGGTAGGGGGTCCCCGTTCATGCGGGTCACCAGCAGGGTCTGCGGGTGCACGGCCGAGGCCATGTCCCAGCTTTCGTAGTAGCCGTCGGCTGATTCAAAGTAGACAATGTGGCCCAGGTTCGAGACCTGGGCCAACCGCAGCACGTCGGCCAGGCGCACGCCATCCCAGGCCACGATCGCCGACCAGCCCTCGACGCAGACGTGGCGGATGATGCACTCCCGTTGGGGCAACGCCGCCAGGTCAGCCAGGCTCAGGCTCAGCGGCCGGCCCACCAGACCGTCGACCTTGAGTCGGTAGGTGGCTGGGTCCAGCTGGGGTTGACCGTTGAAGCTATTGACCAGCAAGTCGGCCGGTTGGATCTGGCTGCGGTCAAATTCAGGCACCGGCCCTTTGCTCTGCAGCCAGGCCTCCAGCCGCTGGTTCAGCGGGCCGGTCGCCCGGGCCACGTCCGGCCCCAAGCCATCGAACACACACCCCCCCAGCAGCAGGCCCCCGCCGGCCGTCAGGCCGGTCCGCAGCAGCTGACGGCGGCTCAGGTGCTGGGCTTTGGGGGCTTGCGGGTTGTCGGCAGGCTGGGAACCGGGGGCCATCGGGTTCAGACAAACATGGTGCGGAGGAAGCGCAGGCCGCCGATGCGCCAGGAGATCACCCCATGGGCGATCACCAGCACCAACAGGGCCGGGATGGTGGCGAAATGGCAGACGCGCAGGGTCTGCCAGCTGCCGAACAGGCCGGATAGCCACCACAGCTGGGCCGGTTTGTACATCGCCAGGCCGGTCAGCAGGCTGAAGCCCAGCACCACCAGCAACAACGAGTAGACGATGCGGTGGGCGGCGAGGCGCCGTTTCGGCTCGCTCTGGCTGTGGCCCAGGGTCGAGACATCACCCGTCACCGCCAACCGGTGGCGCCGCCGCAGCAGCAGCAAGGCGATCCAGACCCCCAGGTTGAGGGCGTACAGGCCCATGAAGCCAAAGTGCCAGTGGCGGCCCCCCGCCAGCCAGCCTCCCAGGGTCAGCACATCGGGGAAGGTGGCCCCGCCCCGGCCGCCGAACACCTGGTTGGCGTTGTAGATCTGCATTCCGCTGCCCACCATCACCAGCAGCACGACGAAGTCGAGGGCGTGATGGGCCCGGGTCCATAGGGGTTTGGGCTTGGGCCCCCGGGCGGCCGATCGCGTTGACGAAGCCTGCACCTCAGCCATCGGCCCTGACCTGATCATTCCTGTCTAGGCCCAGGCGGGATCGTTGGCAAAGTGGAGATCGCGAGTCACAGGCGTGGGTCATGGCCTTGGTCTGGTGTTACTCAGCCCAGTTCGACGCAGACGATGCCAACCGCCGTCACCAGCGCGCTGAGCAGCAGGTTGGTGCTGAACGCCTCGCCCAACAGCCCCAAGGCAAACAGGCCACTGAACAGGGGGAGCAGGCCTTCAAACAGCGACACCATCAAGGGGCCAGAACGGGCCAGGGCCAGGTTCTCGCACAGGGTGTACAACGTGGAAATGCCGGCCCCGTAGAGCAGCATGATCTGCCAGAGCAAGGGCGATTGCAGGTCATACAGGTGACTGAATCCAAAGGTGGTGATTGCCCAGATCAAAAAGATGATCGTTTGCAGCAGGCTCTGCCAGATGCCGTAATCCAGCGCCCCCAGGTCGCGGGCCACCGGTTCTGAACTGAGGAGCGTCACCGTCGACAGCACCAGCAAACCCAGCAGCAGCAGTCCATTGCCAGTGGCGGTGTTGGCCACCAAGGTTTCACCCATCGGCGTCATGGAGGCCGTCATCGCGACCCCCTCGCCGGGGGGAATCGACCAGGCGGCCGCGACCACGACAAGCCCCGCACCCAAGAGCGACAGGGGCATGGGCCATCGCTGCTCCCGGACGCTGGCCAGCAACAGCAGCACCACAACTCCCAGGGCCATCACGACCGCCACCTGCACCGCGGCGATGCGCGACAGGGCAATCACCAGTGCCACCTCGAGCAAGGCATTGCTCACCACCGGCAGCAGCACCCGCCGCAGGTCGCTCCATTGCCAACCCCGCCTGCCGCTCGACTGTCTGGGCCTCAGCCAGCGCAGCACTAGCAGGGTCACCAGGCTGAAGGCGTTGCCAAACAGCAGACCATTGCAGAAGTTGATCGGGTTGTGGCCATCCACCAGATGGCTGGCGCCCAGTTGAAATCCCAGCACCAGCACCAGCGGTTGCAGCGCCTCCAGGGCGCTGTTGGCCAGGGGCCAGCCCAGACGTGAGAGCTGTTGGTTCACGGCCATGGCAAGGGTGCGATCAGAGCATCAGGCGTTGCATTGCCGGGTGGTGCCATCCCGCCAAGGACATCAACACTTCGATGCTCAGGGCGGTGATCAGCAGGCGGTAGATCCACAAGCGGGCATTGGCTCCCAGGGCCAGCGATGCCCCCAGCCAGCCCCCCAGGGCGCTGCCCAGCAGCAGGGGCAGAGCGGCCCCCCAGGCGATCTGGCCGCTGTGGACAAACACCGCCAGGGATCCCAGGGTGGCCACACCGATCAGCACCGTCTTGATCGCATTGGCCTGCTGCAGGGCCACGCCACCCACCAGCACCAGGCTGACCAGCATGTAGGTGGCGGCATCCAGCACGATCAATCCCGTCCACAGGCCGACCCCAGCCATCAAGAGCTGCAGCAGCAGGCTGGGCGCGCGCGTTGCGCCCTGATCCACTGGGCTGTTCAACCAACGCTGGGGTTTGAGCAGCACCAGCACCAGGGCCAGGGCCAGGGCCACGTACACCAGCAGGCGAATGCGCTCCATCGGCAACCGGGTCGCCAGGTTGGCGCCCAGCACGGCACAGATCAGAAAGACGGGCATCAACTGCAGGCACAAACGCCAGCGAATCGCACCGGCGATCTGAAAGCGCCAGACCGCCGTGACCAACCCCACCAGCACCGGCAGGCGATTGGTGGCGTTGGCCACCGCCGGTGGCAGGCCCAGGGCCAGCAGCAACGGCAAACTGATCGCCGAGCCACTGGATGCGGCGGCATTGAGAAACCCGCACAACACGCCTGCCCCAAGCAGGGCCAACCAGGTCGCCATGGCCGACG
>JBJOHB010000016.1:0-14324 GCA_046047915.1 Cyanobacteriota bacterium | reverse complement strand
CAGGCGGAGGCCCTCAACCTGACCACCCAGGCCCTGGCCAAACGGTTGGGCACGAGTCACCAGACCATCAGCGCCCGCCGCCGCCGTGGTGATCTAGCCGACTGGAGTCGTAGTCTTGACCCCGAAGGCAAGGCCTGGACCCAGGCAGCCGCAAGCGGGCACTACGTGACGATCGGCGCCTGAACCGATGAGCGTGTTGGACTGCCTGCAGCCGGTCCACCGCAGCCCTGGCCGTCTGCGTTACAGGATTCGCTCCAGCAGTGCGATCTGCTGGACCCAGCTGCAACGACGGCTGGACGAACTGTTGTCCGGTCTGCCCCTGTATTGGCGCGTCACCCCGGGAGCACGATCCGTGCTTTTGGTTTACCGGCCGCCACACGACAGTCTGAGCGATGGTCCTGACAGTGCTGAAACGAATCTGCGCCAGGCCAGCCAACGGTTGATCACCGCCCTGGGTGAATGCGGCGCCACGCCTGCTGCGGCCGAGGTGATCCAGATCCGAACACGACGACACAGTCCGGTGCCATGGCATGCCCTTGGCCACGGCCTGATCAATGGACTCTCAGCCGGGCTGAGCCTGGTGCTGGTGGGCCTGGCCTGCCTGCTGATCCTGCTGGGCGCCCTGGGGTTGATGGTGCCCCTGGCACCCGGTGGCATGGTGCTGGTGTTGGCTTATGGATTGGTCGAGTTGGCCCTGAGACTGCGGCAACCGTTCGTCAACGCCTGACCACGCTCTCGGTCAGCGGCGCTGTGACATCGCGCAGGGCAAAAACCTTGTGCCCCCAACCCTCGCCCGGCAGGGCGGCACCCGATGCAAACCACGCCAGGATCAGGGCGTTCAGCGGAGTATCGGTGGCTGTCGCCGGTGCGCGCAGGTTGAAGTGGTCGCCGCCTTCAGCCAGCACCAGACGGTGGGGGCCAATGCCGGTGTTGGCCGCCATGCTGCGCATGGGGTCAATGGCTTCAGGACCGACCGGCACCACCCAATCGCGCGTGCCGCTGACCAACAGGACGGGAGCGTTCATGGCGCGGGCGGAGCCCGGGGCAAACAGCAAACGGACCGGCGGGCTGACGGCCACAACCGACTGCACCCGCGGGTCGGCAAGCCCCGCCTGGTCTGCAGCAGAGAGGAAACTGCATTGCAGCACCCAACTGAGGTTGTAGAAGGGATCGTCAATGTTGTTGCAATCCCGGCGCAACCGCTGCGAACTGGGTGTGGCCCCCGCCAGCTGCAGCACCGTCGTCGCGCCCCACGAATGGCCGACCGCCAGCACCTGGTTGGTGTCGACCGGTGTGCGCAGCCCAAGGCGGCCCGCCGCAGCGGCATCGATCAGGGCTGACACGTCGCGCGGACGCAACTTCAGCTCTTCGGGCCCAGGGGGTGGAACCTTGCCCGACAACATGGCGTGCTGCTGGGAAACATCGCTGCCGGGATGCTCAGGCAGCAACACGGTGTAACCATGGCTGGCCAGGTGATTGGCCCAACCCTCGAAGTTCTTCGGGCTGTCCCACAGTCCATGGGAGATCACCACCAGACGTCCATTACTGCCGCTCACCGGCTCGACCACCACAACGGGCAAGGGAATGGGGCGATAGCTGATCGGCAGGGACAGGTTGCGGCGGCGGTAGGACTGGGATCCCGCTGCGTTGAAACGGTCGCCATTGGCGGCCGGCACAGCAGCCAGCAGAGGCTTGGCCTCGGCCTGCTGCTGTTGCAATCGCCTCAGGGCCACCAGCAAGCGGTTCAGATCCACCGTCGCCGTGGTGCCCGGCACAGCAGCCAGCACATCCGCCAGGCTGAGCCTGCCATCCTTGCCAGCAGCCTGGCGCAACGCCAGCTCCAGCTCGGCCCTGCCGGTGGTCGGCGGAGCCGACAGGCCATCGATCTCGCCCAGTGCGGCGATCAGCAACAACACCTGATCGAGCAGGGAACTGCCCTGGGCCACACGCATCAGCGAACCCAGTTGTAACGGCAACGCCGAGTTCAGCAGTTCATTCAGCTGACGGCTGATGGCGCCATTGGTCGCGCGGTTCAACTCGGCCAGGTCGCTGTTGCCAGCGGCCATGGAGCTGGGATCACGCAGATCGGACACCTTGAGCGTGAAGGTCTCCTGCAGCAACGGCAACTGGATGCGGATCGTGTCCAGTGCTCGCGCTGGTTCAGCAGCGAGCAGGCCCAGCAACAAGCCTGCCAACAGGCGAGAAGCACGCCGCACACCCATGGGAAGCCTGATCGCGTGACGCATTCTGCCTCCAGCTCTGCACCACGGGATCCGGCGCAGCCAAGGTTGCTTGCAGCCCGCAGCTCCGGAACGCCGCCATCGCTGCGATGATGACCCCTGTCACGCCAGCTTGATCAATGGCTTCGGCTGCAGCCACTGCAGAGGCCGCCCCTGCAATGACCTGGACCGTGGCCAGTGATCTTCCCGGGCGCCTCAGGGTGCGCAGCGAACGCCTGGTCGGATCGCCTTTGCTTCGCCATCACTGCAAACTGGTTCTCACCAGCTGCCATTGGCTGCTGCAATTCAGAATCAACCCGCTGGCGGGCAGCATTTGCATCGTCTACCCCCAGCACCGCCGCCGCGAACTGCACGGTCTGCTGGAGCAGGCACTGACCCTGGCCACAGCCGAGGACGATCTGACACCCCTGCCGCCAGCACCGTTCAGCGGTGCGCGGGCCAAACGGACGCTGGTCCATGGCGCGGCCTGCCTGGCCTTGATCAGCCTGGAGAGTGTGCTGGCCGTGCCCACGCTGGTGATGGTGGGGCTGACCTCGGTCCTGCTGTTACCGCTGGCCCGAGAGGTTCTGGCGCAGGTGCAGCGGCGGCGCCTGACAGTCGAGACGCTGGAACTGAGCTTTTCGGGCGTGTTGGTCAGCCAGGGGCTGACGGCTGAAGCCCTGCTCGATCTGGCCATCGGTGATGCGGTTGCCGTCGCCCAGCGTGCGGTCGAACGCGACGCCCTGGCACTGGACGCCGATCACCTGTTGCAACGTCTCAGTGAGCGGGTCAGCCTCAATGCGATCGACGCCGACGGCCAGGCCAAACCCCGCTTGTTGCGGGATGTGGATGAAGGCATCACCATCCGCATCGACCGACGCGAACATTGCCTGTTGTCAGCTCGGCTGATCAATGGCGAACTGATTGTCGTCAACCGACTGGTCGATGGCGACTGGCGCCCCCAGCGGCTACTCGAGGGTGACCTGCTAGAACCCGGCTCCCTGGTGATCAGCGGTGTAGCTGAGGCCACAATCGAACATTGCATCCACACCGATCCCGCCTACAGCCTGCTCAGGGATCACGCCGCCACGGAGCACCACGCGCTCACCGGAGCCGAGCGTTGGGTTCACCGCTACAAACAGGTGATGCCCCCGCTGTTGCTGGGTCTCGGCGGGGCGCTGCTGTCGGTCGGCTCGACCGAGGCAGCCCTGGCGTCCTTCCAGTTCAACCCTCTCAGTGACTGGGAAGAGCAGAAACTGGCATCCCAGCTGACCACCATTGCCGACCTGAATTTGCACCAGCTGCGCATTCGCAAGGCTGCCGCAATCGAGGACATCGGCAAGATCCGCCACCTGATCATCAGTCGCAGCTGCCTGGATCGCATCGGTGGCATCCAGGTGCGGGAGCAGATCCACAACCCGGCCCAGACCCCTGCAGGCTCCCTGGTGCAACTGTTGGCGGGGGTCCAACGCTGGATCTGTGGCACCGATGGTGCCGCGATCTGGTCACAGCAACTGCAGAAGGTTGCCGATCCTGTCGACGTTGCCCACGTCGAGATCAGACATCTGCGCGAGGGATGGACGATCACCGCCACCGACGGCCGCTGCTGGCAGCTGTTGCAACAGCCCATGGTCCCGGGGGAACGCTGTCACACCCATCTCAACCCGCTGGAGATCTGGCAGGACGAAGCCCTGCTTGGGACTGTGGATTTGCTCAGCGAACCGGACCAGCATTGGCGAGACACCTGTCAGAGCCTGCGTGACCTTGGTATCGAAATCCATCTGGTCACGGCCGAAGAAGTCGAACGCCTCGATGAGATGGCCATCGCACTGAACATTGACGCGCAGCACCGGTACGGATCATGCAGCGCAAAGGACCGTCTGGAATTGGTGCGCCGCCTTCAGCAACGTGGAGAAGCGGTGGGCTATGTCGGCTATGTGCTGCACGATCTGCCAGCCTTGGCGCAAGCAGATGTCTCGGTGGGGCTCGACGTCGATGATGACAGCCGCTACCTGGGCAATCTCTGTGACCTATCCCTTGGTGCAGACGCTTTCTGGCTGCCGCGGTTGATCAGCATCAGCCGCAGCATGCAACGCGCCTGCAACCAGAACTTCAGCCTGTTGGGGGCCACACAACTGCTCTCGTCGCTGGCCACGGCTGCGGGCCTGATCGCTCCGCTGCAGACGGTGCTACTGGGCGACATCCCACTGCTGCTGGCTGAACTCAACAACCTGCTGGCCCTGCAGGCACCTAGGACGTTGGCTGCTGGGCACTTAGCATGCGACGATGCAACGATGGCAAAATCAGGCTCTTAATCAACATACTGAGCACCACTGTGAAGCAGACAGCATCAACAATGAAGGATTCAGAAACTGGGTGAATCACCCGTTCAAAAGGGATGCCACTTTCTTCAATCAAATCAGGAATCGTGATCGCCAGCGCCATGGAAATGGCACCCTTAGGCGCCCATAAAGAGAGGAATTGACGCTCACGTTTATCCAAGAAATCTGACCCCTTGAAGAACAGATTGACAGTCAATGGCCTCAAAACCCAGACAAGCAACAGGAGAATGCAGGCAGCAAAGATGGTAGGTACGAAACCGACACTCAGGTCAACAGCAAGACCTGCCATAAAAAAGATCAGTGACTCAGAGGCAATATTGATGGACTCGAGCTGGACCGAAAGTATATCTTTTTCATCTTGGCTTTCCTTGCCTGAAAGCAGGATGCTGACGACGAATCCCATCACCAGGCTGCAGACCAGACCGCCCTGGCCAATCCAGGTATTGAAGCCATAACCGATCATCACGAAGCCTATCGCAAGATCGATCGACTGCGAGCGCTCCACCGCAAAGCGCTTGATGGTGGCCGCCAGCAGATAGCCGAGCACAGCCCCAATGACAATACCTTGTGAAACACTGCCAACAAAAATATCGACCGCTTTTGAAGCCATCGTACTGGTGCCTTGGTCCGTAAAAAACTGGAACAGGGCTTGGCCGATGACCAGCGTGATGGCAGCGCTGATAGCCGTCTCAAATTCGAGCACGCCCATCACACGGTCACTGAAGCGATCCACGCGCTTGACGATAAAAGCAAAGGCGCCCCAATCCAGTGGCGCAATGCAATAGGCGAGAGCAAGAGCGATCAACAATGGCTGCTCACTACTGATATATTCAGCATTGACAAGACTAAGGGCGTAATACATCACCAAAGAACCAACGGCGATGACAATGAATACACCGAAGACAGAGATCAGCAGGCTGGGAACCACGAACTCCTGCAACCTGAAATAGCGACGACAGATCTTGACGCCGCTGTAAAATAGCAACAAGCAAAGTGCGATGACATGCAGATCTTCGAATCCTTTGTGATCGAAGGCCTCGTTGGACATCGGCTGAATGGCAACACCGGCGCCAAACAACGCCAGCGCGCCTGGAATACCGATGCGCAAGGCGTAGCGGTCGATGACAATGCTGAACACAAGAATCGCACCGATGGCCGCCAATTGGACAGGGAGACTGCCTAAGGCCTCGATTCCAACGCGTTCGGCAACTCCCACAGCTTCGGCTGCCGGTACAGCCAGCTGGGTTGGCGATTCAGCGGCTGCAGCCAGAATGCTGATCCAGGTGTGCGGGATCAGCATCAACAGAGGAGTCAACAGCAGATGCACGTCGCACCAGATGCGGTTGACTTGATGCTAAGCGCTCTTCTTCAGGAGGCAATGACCGCGTCATTGCTGGTCACCTTCCAGCTCAGACGCTGGCCAGGACGGCTGATGCGCCAGAAGCGCAGGCCCTGGCGGTCAAAGTAGGGAATCGGACCATCGCTGACCACCGGGGGTAGACGTTTGAGCTGCAAAAGCTCTGCCAATTCCCGGCTCTCCACCTCGATACCGGTGCGCACCAGCCGCTCCAGAATCTCGAGCCGCTCGCGGAACAGGCGCAGGTCCGCATAGAGGTCGGCCTTGAACCAGTTGCCTTCGGTGGGAACCGGCAGGTGATGCACCGCGGGCTCTTCCAGCACCAACTCGGCTGCCACCGCTTCACCGGCGTCGGCCCCGGCACGGCTCACCAGGGTGGCCGCATCGCTCGAGCCCAGAAAGGTGCGCATGCCCCGGCGGATCGGCTCCAGCCCGAGCCGCCTGATCAGCAACAGCAGATCGACTCTGCTGATGCCGAGCTCAGCCTCAAGCCGTGACAGGGGGATCAGCTCGTCAGAGGGGGCCATGCCGTTGCTCAGAGTCCGGGGCTGCTCTGCATGATGCCGCCATCGGCAAAGATCGTGGTGGCCGTGATGTAGCTGGCCGCGTCACTGGCCAGAAAGCCGACCACCCGGGCGATCTCCTCGGGTTGGGCCATGCGCCCCAAGGGAATCGCCGCATTGAGCTTGGCCAGCAACTCGGGGTTGTTCATGGTCGAATCGTTGATCGGGGTCGCCACCGCCCCAGGGCCCACATTGACCACGGTGATGCCATGGGGTGCGAGCTCGAGAGCCGCCGTGCGGGTCATCATCCGCACACCACCTTTGGCGCAGCAATAGGGGGTGTTGTTGGGCATGGGCCAGTCCTCATGGACCGACGAGATATTGATGATCCTGCCGCCACCACCCTGGGCGATCATCTGTTTAGCAGCGAACTGGGTGGCAAAGAAGACACCACGCAGGTTGACGTCAAGAACCTTGTCGTAATCGTCGGGTGTGGTGTCCAGGATCGACGTGCGGGTCTCGATGCCAGCGTTGTTGACCATCACATCGAGACGGCCATAGCGGCTCACAGCCGTATCGACCAGCCGTTGCAGGTCATCCAGCTTAGAGACGTCAGCCTGTACGCCAAAGCTGCAGCCTCCGTAGCTGCCGATCTCCTTTTCGAGTTCCTCGGTCGCCTCGGGATGGGAGCGGTAGTCGATCACCACCTTGGCCCCCAAATGGGCCAGGCATTCGACAATCGACTTGCCGATGCCGCTGTTGCCGCCGGTGACGATCGCCACCTTGCCCGCCAGAAACGTGGACAGCGTTTCCAGGGCGTAGGGATTGGTGGTCATGGTGCGCGCCCGTCCGGTCAAAAGGGATTTGCTGCTGAAACTAGGAGCAATGGCGCCAACGTGCTGCACTCTGCAACACCCCTGGACAGAGCTCGAGCAGGGTTCGCGAACGCAGGCCTCCGTAACAGTGGGCTGCGCGATCGGCTGGGCTCCCTACGGTGGCGACAGCACACGGCGACAATCGACTCATGAGCGAGCCCCGGATCCGCAGGGCCATTCACAGCGACCGCTTCCCCAAACCCGTGGCCTCCTACAGCCAGGGATTCCAGGTGGGCGACATGCTGTTCATCACCGGTCAGCTGCCGGTGGATCCGCTCACCAACACCGTTGTCGGCGATGGCGACATCACCCTCGAATCCCGTCAAGTGATGCGCAACATGATGGCGGTGCTGGACGAAGCCGGGTTCCATGCCGCCGACGTGGTTAGCGCCACCGTCTACCTGACCGACATCAACACCTTGGACACGTTTGATGCGGTCTGGCAGGAGTATTTTCCCGATGCCAACGCCTACCCCTCAAGGGCCGTGGTCGAAGTGTCGGCTCTGGTGTTGGGCATCCAGCTTGAGATCTCGGCGATCGCGATCAAACGATGACCATGGCCGACCCCTACAGCCTGGCTCCGACGCCGGAAACCTATTGGCATCTCTGGTGTGATGACGACGGTGTCAGCCGCCAGGTCCAGTGCACGATCGACCGGTTCGTCCTCGGCCAGCTCGGTCCGGGTGACTCGCCCCAGTTCTCCAGAGAACTGTTCGATCAGGGCAATGCCTTTGTCACCTACCTGCCGGTGGGCTGGAAGGCCGACTGGCATGAGAATCACATTCCCAAGTGGATCTACGTGCTCAAGGGAGCCTGGTCGGTCGAAAGCATGGATGGCCACAAGGTGGTGATCGGGGCCGGTGAGTACTCGTTCGGGGGGGATCAAGGCTGCCTGTCCGGCCCTGACGGCCGGATCGGCCATCTGTCGGCTCAGGTGGGCGACGAGCCCTGCGTGCAGCTGATCATCCAGCGCAACGATGACCGCTGGCGTCAGGCCAAGCCAGGGTTCTTCAGCTGAGACGCGCACCGTGAAGCATCCGTCCGACTGCACCGATTGCCTTGATCCCCGCTTTGAGCAGCTTGTGCTGTTCAACGCCGAGCTCGAACTGCTGGTCGATGGCTTTCGCTGGGTTGAAGGGCCGGTGTGGTTCGGCGATCACAATTGCCTGCTGTTCAACGACATTCCCAACAACCGCACCCTGCGCTGGAGCGAACAGCATGGCGTGACGGTGTTTCGTCAGCCTTCCAATTACGCCAATGGCCAGACCCGCGACCGACAGGGACGTCTGATCAGCTGTCATCACAGCAGCCGCTGCCTGACGCGTCTGGAACCCGACGGGTCCGTCACCACCCTGGTGAGCCAGGCCCGAGGCCAACGTCTCAACGCGCCCAACGACGTGGTCGTCAAACGGGATGGCTCGATCTGGTTTAGCGATCCCCTCTACGGGCTGATGAACGACTACGAAGGGGGACGCCAGGAGTCCGAACAACCTCCGGCTCTGTACCGCCTGGATCCCGACAGCGGCACCGCAGAGGCGGTGGCCAGCGACTTTGACGGGCCCAACGGACTGGCCTTTTCTCCCGATGAGCGGTTCCTCTATGTGGCCGAGACCGGCGCCCCTGGGGCGGCCGAGCCCCGTCAGCTGATTCGCCGCTTCGTCGTTGCTGACGACGGCCGCAGCCTCAGTGGGGGAGAGGCCTTTCACCAGATCCATCCAGGCTGGGCCGATGGTTTTCGGGTGGATCAGGCGGGGAACCTGTGGTGCAGCGCCGCCGACGGGGTGCATTGCATCGCCCCGGATGGCACCCTGATCGGCAAGGTGCGCGTGCCGGCGCGGGTCTCCAATCTCTGCTTTGGCGACCGTCACCACAGCCGTCTGTTCATCTGCGCCTCGCACGCGGTGTACAGCTTGTTCACCAACACCCGCGGCGCCGCTGCCCCCTGAACCACCATGGCCAACCCTTCGCTCGAAACGTTCCTCAAACAGGTCAAAGCAGATCCCGCACTGCTGAAGGAACTGCAGAACTGCCCCAACCTGGATGCCATCGCAGCCCTCGGCGCCGAACGGGGCTTGGCCTTCACCGGGGTCGATCTGGTGCGACACCAGGCCGAGGCCACCCTGCGACTGAGCGAACCCGAGCTGCAGGCCGCCGCGGCCGGGGTGAGCCTCGCAGGGCACCTTTGGCTCATGCAGATCGTCTGGCCCAACTGATGCAGGCCAGCCATCTGCTCGAACTGCGCGATGTGCGGCTGATCCTCGAGGCCGCCCACGGCGCTGCCGCGGTCCATGGCGACAGCACAGGCCCGGCCAGGGTCAGCATCGCCGTCGTCGATGGCGGCGGGCACCTGCTGACGCTCGATCGCCGCGACGGGGCCAGCGCTGCCAGCGCCGACACGGCCATCGCCAAGGCCCGCATGGCCGCTCTCAACGGCAAACCCACCGCCTTGCAAGAGCAGGCGATCAACAGCCAGCGCCCAGCCCTGGCCCAGCTGGCCGGCATCTTTGGCCAGCCAGCCGTGGCGATGGCCGGGGGCATCCCGCTGATCCACAACGGTCAGTGCCTGGGGGCGGTCGGGGTCTCCGGCATGACGCCGAGCACCGACCTGGCCATTGCTGAAGCGGCGGCGGCCGTGCTGGGGGAGCTGGCACCATGACAGGGCCTGCAGCCACCACGCCGCGGGTGTTGCAGTTCGGCTTCAGCAGCGCCGACGCTGCCCGGGCGGCCGACTTCTACTGCCACGCACTCGGCTTTACAGCACAGGAGACGCTGCTGATCAATGGTGGCGGCTACGGCCATCTGCTGGGTCTGCCCCAGGGGCGCTTCCGCTTGACGCGCCTGCAGCTGGGTCAGGAGACGCTCGAGATCCTCGAGGTGTTCCAGGCCGATGGGAGCCGGGCCGCAAGACGGGCGATCCCCGCCGATTCACGCAGCTGCGACCTCTGGTTCCAGCATGTGTGCCTGGTCACCAGCGACCTGGACGCCGCCCTGCAGCGCCTGCAACCCGCCCTCGAGAGCGGCCTGGCCCAGGCGGTCTCGCGGGCACCCCAGACCCTGCCCGCCTGGAACAGGGCTGCCGCCGGCATCCGCGCCTTCAAGTTCAAAGATCCCGACGGGCACAACCTCGAACTGCTCGAGTTTCCACCAGACAAAGGCGATGCCCGCTGGCACCAGGGATCGGGAGTGCTGGGCATCGACCACAGCGCCATCAGCGTTGCCGACACCCCGCGCAGCTGCCGTTTTTACGACGACCTGCTGGGCCTGCGCCTGGGGGGTGATGGCCTCAACAGCGGCCCGACCCAGGACGACCTCGACAACCTCGAGCAGACCCGGGTGCGCATCACCGCCCATCGCTGCCCGCAGGGGGCGGGGATCGAGTGCCTCGACTACCAACCCCCGAACCGGGGCCGGCCGATGCCGTCTGACCTGGGTCCGGCGGACCTGGCCCACTGGCTGATCCGGCTCCAGGTCGACGATCTTGATGCGATTGCCGCGCAAGTGATTCACAGTGGCGGACGCGTGCTCAACCCTGGGATCGTGAATCTGGCCGATCAGCGCCGGGACCTCGGCTTCAGCCGCGGTCTGCTGGTCGCCGACCCCGATGGCCACCGCCTGCAACTGGTGGAGCGCTGATGGCCCTGACAACCCTGCTGCTGCCGCCGCCCCGTTGGCGATTGCTGTTGCCGATCACCCTGTTGATGCTGTGGCCGGGCCTCGATGGACTGCTCAGCGGGCTGGGGGGCCATCTGCTGCAGTTCCTGTTGTGCGGCCTGGGTCTGCTGCCGCTGGCGATTGTGCTGAGCCAGCTGGTGGAAGCGCTGGTGAGTCACCTGGGCGCCAGGGTCGGTGGGCTCGTCAGTGTGATCTTCGGCAATGTCGTCGAACTGCTGGTCGCCGTCAACGCCCTCAACAGCGGTCTTTACCCCCTGGTGGTGATCAGCATCGCCGGTTCGGTGGTGATCAACTGCATGCCGGTGCTGGGCCTGGGCATCGTGCTGGCCACGCGACGGGAACAGCCGCTCCCCATCAACCCCCACAACCGGGACCTGCACACCCAGCAGCTGATGATGAGTGCGATCCTGCTGGCCCTGCCCTCGATCTTCTACCAGCAGGCCATGGGCCCAGTGCAGCAGGGCAGCAGCCACCCGAATGACTTCAGCCTCTATTCGACCCTGGTCGCCCTGCTGGCTCTGGCCTATTACGTGCTGGCCTTCGTCGCCACCATGGGCCGTCCGCAGCTGTCGGCCGAGACGCCTGGCCATCACCAACCCAGTGACGCAGGGGTGCCGTTGCCGGCCGTCCTCGTTGCCCTGGGGATCGTCACGGTTCTGGTGGCGGTGATTTCGGAGCGCCTGGTGGGAGCACTGGAGCAATTGGTCAACCAGTCTCACTTGAGCGAACTGTTCGTGGGTCTGTTTCTGTTGCCCCTGTTCGGCTGCCTGCCCGAGGCATTGGTGGGGCTCAAGGCCGCCTCGCGTCGGCAAATGCAACTGTTGATGACCAGCACCGTCGAATCGAGCCTGCAACTGCTGTTGTTCGTGTTGCCGCTGCTGGTGCTGCTGGGCCTCCCAATGGGGCGCTACCTGCACCTCAGCCTGCCTCCGGTGGCGCTGGCTTCGCTGGCGATCGCCGTGGTGATGATTGAACGCATCACCGAGAACCGCGAGGTCAGCTGGTACGAAGGCATTCAGCTGATGATCCTGTTCGGCTCCATGGTCGCCGGATCGCTGCTGTTGATCAGTCCCTGATGGCCCGTGTGATCAGAACCACCACGGAACGGGGCCCCAGTTCAAGCTGAGGTTGAGCAACAGGCTCGGCCTGGTCCCAGGGGACGATGTCCTGCGGTGAGGGCAGCGCCGTATCAATCCAACGGTGCCAGGACTGACTGCCGAAATCGGCCTCTGGCAGGGTGAAGGTGAGCGGTTCCCACCAGGCATTGACCATCAGCGCACAGCGGAACCGGTGACTGCTGCTGGTCAGGGTCAGGGCCAGGGAACGGGAGGTGTCACTGCGGTCGGGCTGACCCGGCAACACCCCGTTCCAGCAGATCTGATTGCGATGCAGCAGATCCGCCAGGCTGAACGCCTGCCCATCGACCACCAGATCCCGACGCTGGCGATAGGCCAGCAGCTCACGCACAAAGCGATGGATGTCCTGGTGTTGCTCCAGCAACGTCCAATCGAGCCAGCTGATCGGGTTGTCCTGGCAGTAGGCATTGTTGTTGCCAGCCTGACTACGGCAGATCTCATCCCCCATGCCAAGCATCGGCGTGCCGGCCGAGAGCAGCAACAACGCCAGGAAATTGCGGATCTGCCGCTTGCGCAGGGTCAGAACACCTGGGTCGCTGCTGGGTCCCTCGACACCACAGTTCCAGCTGGCGTTGTCGTCTGAGCCATCGCGGTTGTCTTCGCCGTTGGCTTCGTTGTGCTTGTGGTCGTAGCTGACCAGATCGGCCAGGGTAAAGCCGTCATGGCAGGTGATGAAATTGATGCTCGCTTCGGCCTCGCGCTGCTTGGGGCCGTAGATGTCAGGACTGCCGATCAGCCGCTGACTGACCGCCGCCACCTGGCCGGCATCACCTTTGATGAACCGGCGCAGATCATCGCGGAAACGACCATTCCACTCTTGCCAGCGGTCACCGACAAATGATCCAACCTGGTAAAGGCCGGCGGCATCCCAGGCTTCGGCGATCAACTTGGTGCCGGCCAGCACAGGATCGGTGTCCAGGTCCCACAGGATCGGCGGCCGCGGCACGGGCTTGCCGCTTTCATCCCGAGCTAGCACCGAGGCCAGATCAAAACGAAAGCCATCGATGTGAAAGTGCTGCACCCAATGGCGCAGGCTGTGACGGATCAACCGCCGCACCACCGGGTTATTGCCGTTGAACGTGTTGAAGCAACCCGTGACATCGAGATAACGGGAGGGGTCGGCGGAATCCAGCAGGTAGTAATCGCGGTTGGCGAGGCCGCGATAGCTAAAGGTGGGGCCATCGGCACCGGCTTCGGCGGTGTGGTTGAACACCACATCGAGAATCACCTCGATCCCGGCCCGGTGCAGCGCCTTGACCATGTCGCGGAACTCATCGAGAACCGCGAGCGCATCGCCGTGCTGACGCCAGGCACTGCTGTAGCCGTGGTGGGGCACCAGCACAGAAATCGGTTGGTAGCCCCAGTAGTTGGGCAGACCAGCCGGTGCATCCTGGGGATCAAACTGAAACACCGGTAACAGTTCAACCGCCGTGATCCCCAGATCCTTGAGGTAGGGGATCTTCTCGATCAGACCTGCATAGGTCCCGGCCGTGGCGGGGTTCAACCCTCCCGAGGGATGAACGGTGAAGCCCCTGACGTGCAGCTCGTAGATGACCAGCTCCCTGGCCGGGCGGTTGAGCGGACGATCCCCTTGCCAGTCGTAGGCGTCCAGATCGGCGACGACGGTCTTGATCGCGTTGGCCCAGCCCTGATCGCCCCTTTGCTGCCCCTGGCTGCGGTCATAGCCGCGTGGAACCGCCAGAGCCTCGCCATAGGGATCCAGCAACAGCTGCTGCGCGTCACAGCGCAGTCCGGCAGATGGGTCGTGGGGTCCGTGCACCCGGTAGCCGTAGAGCTGTCCGGCCGCCAGGCCCTGCACCCAACCATGCCAGTAGTGACCGCTGCGGTGGGCTTCACCCGTCAGCGGCAAACAGCGCGAAGGCTCCGCAGCGTCGACGGTGTCGAACAGGCACAGCTCGACGGCGGTGGCATCGCGGGCATAGAGGCTGAAATTGACGCCATCACCACTGAGGCTTGCCCCCAGCGGAGCCGACTGACCCGGCAACAAGCCAGGAGTGGTTGCCAGGGACGTCACCATGGCGACAGCCATCTGCACCGATGATGGCCCAGGTCCATCGTCACGGCAGCCGATCGCCATGGTTCCTTTGTCAACGCCACCGATGCAGCGATTGCGCGCCGGGGTGGTGCTGATCCTGCAGCTGGCCCTGCTGGGTGTGCTGGTGGGCCTGGCCTGCTGGCCCCTGAATCTGGTGGACCATG
>JBJOHB010000015.1:0-4397 GCA_046047915.1 Cyanobacteriota bacterium | reverse complement strand
AACGCCTGGACCCGACGGCCGATGGTTGAGGCCACCCTCCAGCAGAGCCGGATCGCCGGCCTGCTGGGCTGCACCCCCTTGCTGGCCGGACTGCCGGCCGAGCAGCTGAGCGCCCTGGCCGGCAGCTGCCAGCTGCTGCGCTACGCCATCGGTCAACCGATCTGCCGGCAGGGCCAGCCCAGTGGGCACCTGTGGCTGGTGATCGAGGGCCAGGCCCGCACCGTGGTGCGCAGCCGGCGCCTGCCCCGGGGCATTGCCACCCTGACGCGCCCCGCCGCCGGTGAGCTGCTGGGACTGGGGGGCGGCTGGCAGACCGCGATCGCCTCGACCCCGGTGGTGGCCCTGGCCATCCCCCGCGCCGGGCTGGAGCCACTGTTGGCCGCCCATGTGGATCCGGCCGAGCTGTTTGCGGTGCTCGATGCCCATCTGGCCGATGACCCGCGCGACCTGGGCCCGGCCCTGGTGCCGGCAGCCCTGGCCCTGGCAGAGCGCTGCCGGGTGCACCAGGACGGCGACCCCGCCCCCCTGGACCCGGCACTGCTGTGGTTGATGGCCGCCGGCGATGGCCCCCTGGGCCAACCGGTCCAGACCGCGCCGCCCGGGGCCCGGCTGCTGGGCGTCGACCCCATGGCGCTGGCCCAGCTGCTGGAACCCAAGGCAACGCCCAGCAACGAAACCGGCACCGAGATCAGCCATGATCACGCCAGCGGCAACGGCTGGCACCGGCAGTTGCTGGAGCGCTGGCAGGCCCTGCAGAGCGCTCACGAGAGGAGCGAACCGCTGGCCATCGGCGATGGCGCCGGATTGGCGGCGGGCTTGGTCGACGACCACAGCCGCCCCCACGGCGCCGAGCAGCCCGACGACGGCGAGCGGCACCGGCCGCCCGACAGCTATCCCTGGCATCAGGGCATCGGCCCGCTGGATTCGGCGGTGGCGGCGTTTCGCATGCTCAGCGACCACCTGAACCTGCCCTACCGGCGCGAGCTGCTGCAGCGCATCTTTGGCGATCAGGCCCAACGCCACGGCGAGGCCTCCCTGGCCCTGGCCGGGGCGGTGGCCGAATCGATCGGTCTGCAGACCCAGCTGCTCGAGGCGCCGGTCAGCGCCCTGCCGCAGCTGACCATGCCGCTGCTGGTGCGCTGGGGCAACGGCCTGGCGGTGATCTACCGCTGTGACCGCCACGAGCTGGTGGCCGGCATTCCCGCGGCTGGCAACCAACTGCTGAGCCTGGAGTCCTTTGCCGAGCAGTGGGGCGAAACCGGCGAGGTGCTGAGCCTGCGGGTCGATGCCCTGACGCCGCAGCGCCGCTTTGGCTTTCGCTGGTTTTTGCCGGCCCTGCGCCAGCACCGCACGGTACTGATCGAGGTGCTGGTGGCCAGCTTCTTTGTGCAGCTGTTCGGCCTGGTCAATCCGCTGCTGATTCAGCAGGTGATCGACAAGGTGATCATCAACAACAGCCCCGATGCCCTGGGGGTGCTGGGGGTGCTGCTGGTGGTGTTCGCCCTGTTCGAAGGGCTGCTGCTGTGCCTGCGCACCTTTCTGTTCATCGACACGACCAATCGCATCGATCTGGCCCTGGGCACGCGCATCATCGACCACCTGCTGCGGCTGCCGCTGAGCTATTTCGACCGGCGCCCGGTCGGTGAGGTCAGCAACCGCATCGGCGAGCTGGAAAAGGTGCGCGGCTTTCTGACCGGTACCGCCCTGACCACGATTCTTGATGCGATCTTTGCGCTGCTGTACATCGGCGTGATGCTGCTCTACAGCTGGCAGCTGACGCTGCTGACCCTGCTGGTGGTGCCGCCGCTGGTGGCCCTGACCCTGGGGGTGGCCCCGATCGTGCGCCGCCAGCTGAACAGCCGCGCCATCGCCAACGCCCGCACCCAGAGCCACCTGGTCGAGGTGCTGAGCAGCATGATGACGGTCAAGGCGCAGAACATCGAACTGCGCAGCCGCTGGAAGTGGCAGGACCTCTACACCGATTACGTCGCTGAAGGGTTTGACAACACCCTGGTGAGCACCACGGCCGGCACCATCAGCGGCTTTCTCAACAAACTGTCGAGCCTGGTGGTGATCTGGGGCGGCGCGGCCCTGGTGTTGCAGGGCCAGCTGAGCCTGGGCGAACTGATCGCCTTTCGCATCATCGCCGGCTATGTCACCGGCCCGCTGCTGCGCATGACCTCGATCTGGCAGTCGGTGCAGGAAACGGCCCTGTCGCTCGAGCGGCTGGGCGATGTGATCGACCACCCCCAGGAGGCGCCCGTCGACAACGGCAGCCGGCTGATCATGCCGGCGATCAACGGCGCGATCGAATTCCGCAACGTCTCCTTTCGCTACAAGCCCTCGTCGCCGTTGTTGCTGCGTGGGATCAACCTGACGATTCCAACAGGCTGCTTCGTGGCCGTGGTCGGCACCAGCGGTTCGGGCAAGAGCACCCTGACCAAACTGCTGGCGCGGCTCTATGCCCCCGAAGACGGAACGGTGCTGATCGACGGCATCGACATCGCCAAGGTGGAGCTCTACTCGCTGCGCCGGCAGATCGGCATCGTCCCCCAGGACACCGTCCTGTTCGACGGTTCGGTCGAAGAGAACATCACCCTGACCCAGCCCGAAGCCAGCAGCGAAGAGGTGATCGAGGCGGCCCGCGTGGCCGCCGCCCACGACTTCATCATGGCCTTGCCGGCCGGCTACTCGACCCAGGTCGGCGAACGGGGCAGCAACCTGTCGGGCGGCCAACGGCAACGGCTGGCGATCGCCCGCACGATCCTGTCCAAACCCCGGCTGCTGATCATGGACGAGGCCACCTCGGCGCTCGACTACCAGACCGAGCGGCAGGTGAGCCACAACCTGATGCAGACCCTGCAGGGCTGCACGGTGCTGTTCATCACCCATCGGCTCTCGTCGATCGTCAAGGCCGACCTGATCGTCTGCATGGGGCAGGGGGCCGTGCTCGAGGTGGGGCGCCACGACGCGCTGATGCAGGCGCGCGGCGCTTACTACGCCCTGTACTGCCAGCAGGGGGGCCAATGACCAACCCCGCCGTCACAGGCAGTGGCAGTGGCAGCGGCACGCGACGCCGCACCACCCTGCCCCGCAGCACCCGCGGCTGGAGTCGGGCGATCGTCTGGAGCCTGGTGGGACTGGCCGGCTTCGGCGCCCTCTATGGCTCGATCGCCAGGCTCGATGCCTCGGTATCGGCCACCGGCAAGCTGCGTCCCGTGGGGGGTGTCAGCAACGTGCGCAGCCCCTTTAACGCCCGCCTCAGCCGGTTGCTGGTGAGCGAAGGCCAACTGGTGCAGGCCGGTCAACCGCTGCTGGCGATCGACGACCGCGCCCTGCGCGAACAGCTGCAAAACCTGACCACCTCCCAGCAGCTATGGCAGCAGGAGGTGGACAGCGTGGCGCAGCAGCTGGGGCTGCCGGTGGCGCCGCCGGCGTCAGGCAGCGGCGGCCTCAGCGAATCGAGCCGCTTGGCCGACAGCAACGAGGTGGCCCTGCGGCAGGCCACGGCCCGGCAGGAGCGGCTGCGCAGCGAGATCCAGCTGCGCCAGCTGCAGGGCGATCTGGCGGCGCTGCAGGCCCGGCTGCGGATCAGCAGCAACATCCGCCAGCGCCTGCAACGGCTGCAGCGCGAGGGGGCCCTGGCCCAGCTGGAGCTGGACCGCCACAACGATCGCCAGATCGAACTGACCGCCCAGCTGCGGCGCACCGAGCAGGAGGTCGCGATCAGCCGCCGCCGCATCGAAGCGGGGCGCCTGCAGGAGCTGCAGGTGGTCGCCGGCAACCGCCGCGAGCTGTTCCCGCGCTACGAGCGGGCCCGCAACCAGCTGATCGAGGTCAGCAACCGCGTGGTGGAGCTGCGCGAGCGGCTGCAGCAGGCCGAACTGCGGGCCCCCCAGGCGGGGCGGGTGTTCGACCTGCGCGTCAAACCCGGTGAAACCCTGGCCGCCGGCCAGCCCCTGCTGCAGGTGGTCGGCCAACGGGGACTGGAGGCCGAACTGCGCATTTCCAACCGCGACATCGGCTTTCTCAAACCGGGCATGCCGGTGGATGTGCGCATCACCTCGCTGCCCTTCACCGACTACGGCTCGCTCCAGGGAACCCTGGTGCGGGTGGGCGCCGACGCCCTGCCCCCCGATCCCAGCAACCCCCAGGAGAGCTTTGCGGCGGTGGTGCGGCTACCGGGCGCAAGCCTGGATCGCCGCGGCCGGCGCCATGCCCTGCGCAGCGGCATGGCGGTGACGGGCCTGATCCAGCTGGGCTCCCGGCCCGTGCTGGCCCTGATCAGCGATCGGCTGGGCAGCTTTGCCGAATCAACCCGCAGCCTGCGCTGAGGCGATCAGGGCGGGCAGGCTGGCCACCATGGTGTGCGCCCCCGCCAGGGGATCCAGCCACAG
>JBJOHB010000014.1:0-3804 GCA_046047915.1 Cyanobacteriota bacterium | reverse complement strand
GGATCCCGGCCGATGGCGTCGCAGCTGATGCACAGCACGTCGGTGTCGATCAGGGTGATCGCCTCGTAGGCCTCAACCTGGGACAGGGGATCCCCAAAGGGCTCGCTGGGGCCCACCAGGCCCAGCAGCAGCTCGTCGCCCTGGATCGAGATCGAGGTCAGCTTGACCATGCCCCGCACCACCAGCCAGACGCTGTTCTTGAGCAGGGGCACCGTGCTGCCGGCGCTCAAGTGCACCAGGTTGTTGTTCTGATAGCTGGCTTCAAGCAGGTCACGGAAACCGTCGAACCGACCGGTGTCGCGTGCGGGGGTGAAGACCATGGGGTGCGCCCAGGACGGGGTTGCCGTCAAGCTATGGGTCAGGTTGTGGGCCCGGGCAAAGCTTCGGTAGTGCAGTGATTAAGAGCTGGTTAGCTGCCGAATCGCTGCCGACAGCTGCAGCGGCGCTGTTGGTGGCCCTGGGGGCGGTGCCGGGGGCGTGGCTGCGGTTCAAGCTGGTCAACCATCTGGAGCCGCTGCTGCCCCGGCGCCACTGGGGAACGCTGGGGGTGAACCTGATCGCCTGTTTTGCCCTGGGTCTGGTGGTGGGGCTCGAGCAGAGCTGCGGCGAAGCGGCCCGGCGCCTGCTGCTGCTGCTGGCGACCGGTTTTCTGGGCAGCTTCAGCACCTTTTCGACTTTTGTGGCCGAGCTGGAGGCTGAGCTGGCAGCCCGCCGCTGGGACCAGGCGGCCCTGCTGCTGGCCGGCTCGCTGCTGGGGGGCCTGCTGGCGTTGCGGGCGGGGCTGGCGCTGGGGGCGGCCCCATGAACCGCCGCGCCCTGATCGACGAGATCTGGGCCCTGGCCCTGGTGGCGGCGGGGGCGATTCCGGGCGCCCTGCTGCGCTGGCACCTGGGCGAGAGGATCCTGCTGGCCAACCTGCTGGGCTGCCTGCTGCTGGGGGTGATCAGCGTGGCGGCGACGGGGCGGCCGCGCTGGCTGCTGTGGGGGGCGATCGGCTTCTGCGGGGCGTTGACGACCTTTTCGAGCTGGATGCTCGAGCTGAACCGGGCCGGCCTGGCGGTGCTGGCCAGCCACCTGGGGGGCGGTCTGGCAATGCTGCTGCTGGGCCGGGCCCTCAGCCGCAGGGGGTTGCGGGTCTGGCGTGGTGTTCGATCCGCTGCAGCAGCCAACCGCTGAGCTGCTGCAGCGCCTGGGGCCTGAGGCTGTAATAGGTCCAGCGACCCTGCTGGCGGTCCTGCAGCAGGCCGGCCTGTTTGAGCACCTTGAGGTGAAACGACAGGCGCGACTGGGCCAGCCCCAGATCAGCCCCCAGATCGCAGACGCAGCGCTCGCCACTGCTCAGCACCTCGACCACCTGCAGCCGAATCGGATCGGCCAGAGCCTTGAACAGCCCGCAAACCTGATCGGCCTGCACAGGCGCAGCGGCAACCGTCACAACCACCCCTGCAGCGCCGGTGGCAACGCTAGGGGATTCAGCACTGGAGAGGCTTAACCACGCCGTTACACTCATCAAGAATTCTTGATGTGACACTGGTGGAACCCTCCACAGAACGTGTTGTGAAACTCGGCATCAACGGCTTCGGCCGCATCGGCCGGCTGGTGTTCAGGGCCCTGTGGGGCCGCCCCGGCGTCGAGATCGTGCACGTCAACGACTGCGGCGGCGATGCCAAAACCGCGGCCCACCTGCTGGCGTTTGATTCGGTGCATGGCCGCTGGCCCCAGGCGGTGCAGGCCAACACCCGCGGCTTCTTTGTGGGCACCACACCGATCTCGTACACCCAGGAGCGCGACCCGGTGGCCGTGCCCTGGCGCGAGGCCGGGGTCGAGATGGTGCTCGAGTGCAGCGGCAAGATCAAAACCCCCGAAACCCTGAGCCCCTATTTCGAGCAGGTGGGGCTCAAGCGGGTGCTGGTGGCCTGCCCGGTCAAAGGCCAGATCGCCGGCGCCGAAGCGCTGAATCTGGTGTTCGGCATCAACCACCTCGACTACAACCCCGAGCGCCACCGGCTGGTGACCGCCGCCAGCTGCACCACCAACTGCCTGGCGCCGGTGGTCAAGGTGGTGCACGAGGCCTTTGGCATCCGCCACGGCTCGATCACCACCCTGCACGACGTCACCAACACCCAGGTGGTCGTCGATGGCTTCAAGAGCGACCTGCGCCGCAGCCGCAGCGGCCTGACCAGCCTGATCCCCACCACCACCGGTTCGGCCAAGGCGATCGGCCTGATCTTTCCCGAACTGAACGGATGCCTCAACGGCCACGCCGTGCGGGTGCCGTTGCTTAACGCCTCGCTGACCGATGCGGTGTTCGAACTGGGCACCGCCGTCACGGTTGAGCAGGTCAACCGCGCCTTTCAGGAGGCTGCCACCGGCGGGCTGCGGGGCATCCTCGGCTACGAAGACCGGCCGCTGGTGTCGGTCGACTACCTCAACGACGACCGCAGCGCCATCGTCGACGGCCTGTCGACGATGGTGACCGGCGGCACCCAGCTCAAGGTCTACGCCTGGTACGACAACGAGTGGGGCTACAGCTCGCGCATGGCCGACCTGGCCTGCCACATCGCCACGATCGAGCGGGCCTGGTCATGAAGCTGAGCCCGCTGCAGCAGTACGGCGTGGTGACGGCCAACTACTGGGCCTTCACCCTGACCGACGGCGCCCTGCGCATGCTGGTGGTGTTCCACTTCCACCAGTTGGGTTACTCGACGCTCGAGATCGCCTTTCTGTTTCTGTTCTATGAATTCTTTGGCGTTCTCACCAACCTCTATGGCGGTTGGCTGGGGGCGCGCTTTGGCCTGCGGCTGACCCTCTGGGCCGGCACGCTGCTGCAGATTGCGGCCCTGCTGCTGCTGATACCCGTGGCTGACAGCTGGCCCAAGGCCCTGTCGGTGGTCTACGTGATGGGCTGCCAGGCGATCAGCGGCATCGCCAAAGACCTCAACAAGATGAGCGCCAAAAGCGCGATCAAGACAGTGGCCGCCGATGCCCAGCTGTTCAGCTGGGTGGCGATCCTGACGGGCTCCAAAAACGCCCTCAAGGGGGTCGGCTTCTTTCTGGGGGGGGTGCTGCTGACGGCGGTGGGCTTCAACACGGCCGTGGGGGCCATGGCCGCCGGTTTGGCGCTGGCCTTGGCCGGCACCCTGGTGCTGCCGGCCAACATCGGCCGCATGAAGGAGAAACCGGCGTTCAGCGCCCTGTTCTCCAAATCAGAAGGCATCAACGTGCTGTCGCTGGCCCGCTTTTTTCTGTTCGGCGCCCGCGACGTCTGGTTCGTGGTGGCGCTGCCGGTGTTTCTGGAATCGGCCCTGGGCTGGCGATTCTGGGAAGTCGGCGGCTTCCTGGGGCTGTGGGTCATCGGCTACGGCTTTGTGCAGGGTGCCGCGCCAGCCCTGCGGCGCGCCTGGGGCCAGAGCGCCCCACCGGGGCCTAGTGCCGTGCAGTTCTGGAGCGCCCTGCTCACGGCAATCCCGGCCCTGATCGCCATTGGCCTGGTGCGGCAGGCGGCCCATCCGGCCGTGGTGGTGGTGGCTGGGCTGGCGGCCTTTGGCGCCGTGTTTGCGATGAACAGCTCGATCCACAGCTACCTGGTGCTGGCCTACAGCGAGCGCGAAGCGGTCAGCCTCAACGTCGGCTTCTATTACATGGCCAATGCGGCCGGTCGCCTGCTGGGCACGCTGCTCTCAGGAGCCGTCTTTTTGTGGGGCGGTCTGGTGGCCTGCCTGTGGGTTTCAACCCTGCTGGTGGCGCTGGCCTGGCTGGCCGGCACCAGGCTGCCGCCAGTGCCCCGGCCCGGGCTTGAACCGT
>JBJOHB010000013.1:0-3746 GCA_046047915.1 Cyanobacteriota bacterium | reverse complement strand
TGACCCACCTGTGCAACGCCCGCGGCTACAGGGCCCTGATCGTGATTCCCGAGACCCAGTCGGCCGAAAAGATCGGCCTGCTGCGCAGCCTCGGCGCCGAGGTGCGCACGGTGCCGGCGGTCCCCTACCGCGACCCCAACAACTATGTGCGCCTGTCGGGGCGCATCGCCGAGGAGACCCCTGGGGCCATCTGGGCCAACCAGTTCGACAACCTGGCCAACCGCCGCGCCCACTTCAACAGCACCGGCCCCGAGATCTGGCAGCAGACCGGGGGTCAGGTGGATGCCTGGGTGGCGGCCACGGGCACCGGTGGCACCTACGCGGGTGTGGCCCTCTACCTCAAGCAGCAGAACCCCGCCGTGCGCTGCGTCCTGGCCGATCCCCACGGCAGCGCCCTGCACAGCTGGGCCACCAGCGGCACCCTGGCCAGCGAGGGCAGCTCGGTAACCGAGGGCATCGGCAACAGCCGCGTCACCGCCAATCTTGAGGGGGCGCCCATCGATGACGCCGTCCGCATTGACGATCAGCTGGCGCTCGAGACGATTTATCAGCTGCTGTGGCAAGAGGGGTTGTTCTTGGGGGGTTCGGTGGGGATCAACGTGGCGGCGGCCGTCGAGACGGCCAGGCGCCTGGGTCCGGGTCACACGATCGTCACTGTGCTGTGCGACAGCGGTGATCGCTACCGCTCGCGCCTGTACGACGCTGGCTGGCTGGCCGGCAAGGGCCTGCGTCAGCCCCAGCCGGCGCAGCCTGCAGGATCGGCCCTGTGAGCCCGGCAGCTGCGGCGATGCCCGATCCCGGCACCCTGATCGGCGAGCGTTACCGCCTGGAGCAGTGCCTGAGCGACGGGGAGCTGGGTCAGCTCTGGCGGGCCAGCGACCTGCTGGCGGCCGAAGCGCCGGTGGCCTTGCGGCGGCTCGGTCCCGGCCATGACCCGGAGCGGGTCCGCCGCCTCTGGTCCCAGCTGCAGGGGGTGCTCCATCCCCAGGTGCCCAGGCTCGGCGGGGTGATTGCCGACGGCTCCAGCCTCTGGCTGGTGCGCGAGTGGCAGGTCGGCCGCACCTATGACCAACTGCGCCAGGCCCGGCTCGACCGTCAGCTGGTGTTCGGGTCCGGCGAGGTGGTGTTGCTGCTTCGCCAGCTGTTGCCCGTGCTGGCCGTGCTCCACAGCCAGGAGCTGGTCCATGGCGACCTGAGCCCGGCCAACCTGTTGCGCCGCGACAGCGACGGCATGCCGGTGTTGCTCGATTTTGGCCTGGTGTGGGGCCTGCCCACCGCCACGGCCGGCTATGCCCCGCCCGAGCTGGCCCGCAGCGGTGTGCCCCAGCCGTGGATGGATCTGCACGCGTTGGGGGTTGTGGCCCTGGTGCTGGTCAGCGGTCTGGAACCGGCGGCGCTGCTGGACCCGGTGACCCTGGCCTGGCGCTGGCCCGTGGCCCTGGCCAGCGAGCCAGAGCTGCAGGGCCTGCTGGCCCGCTTGCTCAGCCCTGAGCCCCGCGAGCGCTTTGCCGGGGCCGCCCAGGCCCTGGCGGCCTTTCAAGCGTTGCCCATGCCCGACAGCACCGGTCCGGTGCCGCGGGCCGACCGCACCGTGGTGCTGGTGCCCCCGGCCGCCCCCCCACCACCGGAACCCGAGCCCCAGCCCGAACCGGAGCCCGAACCCGAACCGGAGCCCCAGCCCGCACCGCAGCCCCAGCTGCCCGAACGCAGACCCAGCGCCGTGCCCCGCAGCCGCTCCGAAGAGCGCGAAGAGGCGGTCGAGGGTGGGGTCTGGCCGGTTGTGATCGCCCTGGTGCTGTCGGCCGTGGTCGGCACGGGTCTGGGCTGGTGGTGGCTGAGCCGCGGCCGCTCGGCCGCGCCGACCTCGGAGAGCGCCATGCAGCTCTCCGGCAGCCTGCCCGCGGCCGAGGTGGATCAGCGTCAGCAGCTGCTCAACCGCCTGCGGGCGATGCAGGTCGATCGGGCCTGGTTCCTGCGGCTGGTGGACGCCAGCCTGCTGGCCCAGTTCCCCGAGCGCGGCGGGCGTCTGCCCAGCGATGCGGCTGCCGATGCTCCCCTGCGCAAGGTCTGGAACGAACTGGCCGAGGACTGGTTGGCCAAGGTTGAACAACTGCCGCTCGAGATCCGCCGCCGTTTGGGCTCTTTCTCGATGGGGGACTGGGAGCAGCGCCAGCGCGCCCTGGTCGGCCAGGGGCTCAGTCCGGCGGTGTTGCGCCAGCTGGTCTCGGGCAGTGCCCGCAGCCTGCTCCCTGGCCGCGACAGCGCCGAGCTGCCGCCCGAGCCCTTTCGGCAGCTCTGGTTTGCCGCTGCTGAACAGAGCCTGGCCAACATTCAGATCGAGCCGATCGAGGCCCAGCCCCTCGAGACCCGGGTGTTGTCGGCCCAGGTCGACGCCGGTGGCGCCCGGCTGTTCCCGATCCGCTTGCCGGCGGGGCACCGGTTGGTGCTGGGGGTCAACGGCTCGCCCCTGATGCAGATGAGCGTGTTTGCGGCTGATGGCACGCCGCTGGAGGGCCGCGGCCCCCTGCGCGTGGTCAGCCTGGGGGCGCAGCAGCGCTCCCCGGTGCAGCTGCTGGTCAGCAATGAGGGCGTGGCCCCGGCCCTGATCACCCTGTCGCTGCGGGCCGACCCGCCGGCGGTTCAGCCCCGGCCCCAGCCCGTCGCCCCCACCGAGCCGCCACCGGCCCCACCGAGCCCTGCCGCGCCGCCGAGCCCGGCCGACCCGGCCGCTCCCCAGCCCTAGAGCCGGGCGATCGCGGCCCGGGTCTCGCGGGCGTCCTGCTTGCGCCGCTCGTCGGCGCGCTTGTCGTGCAACTTGCGGCCCTTGCCCAGGCCGATGGTCAGCTTGATCCAGCTGCCCTTGAGGTGCATGTTGAGCGGCACCAGGGTCAGGCCCTTCTGGTCCAGTCCGCCCCGCAGCTTGTCGATTTCGCGCCGGTGGGCCAGCAGCTTGCGCACCCGCAGCGGGTCGTGGTTGAAGTACTTGCCGGCGTGGCTGTGGGGGGAGATGTGGACGTTGTGCAGCTGCAATTCGCCGCCCCGAATCAGGCAGAAGCCATCGCGCAGGTTGACCTGGCCGGCGCGGATCGATTTGACCTCGGTGCCCAGCAGTTCGATGCCGGTTTCCAGGGTCTCGAGGATCTCGTACTGATGGCGCGCGAACCGGTTGTCGGCCAACAACCGGTTGGCCTCGTTGCGCCGGGCCCTGGCGGCGGCTTTCTTGGCTCCGCCTTTGGCCATGGATCCGTCGCTCCGCTGCTGCACGCTCGATCCCCCGACCCTAGGCAGGGGCCGGTACCCTCGGGCCATGGCGATCGTCTCTTCTGCGGCTGCTTCGAAGCCGGCTCCCGAGCCGCGGCTGCTGGATCCGGCGAGTCAGCCCAGTGACGAGACCGATCTGCCCCTGCGCGAAGACAGCCTGCGCCCGCGCCGGCTGGCCGATTACATCGGGCAGAGCGAGCTCAAGCAGGTGCTGGGCATCGCTGTGGCGGCCACCCAGAGCCGCGGCGAGGCGCTCGACCATGTGTTGCTTTATGGCCCGCCGGGCCTTGGCAAGACCACCATGGCCCTGGTGCTGGCCGAAGAGCTGGGCGTGCGCTGCCGCATCACCAGCGCGCCGGCCCTTGAGCGCCCCCGCGACATCGTCGGCCTGCTGGTGAACCTGCAGCCCCGTGAGCTGCTGTTCATCGACGAGATCCACCGCCTCAACCGGGTGGCCGAGGAGATCCTCTATCCGGCGATGGAGG
>JBJOHB010000012.1:0-15443 GCA_046047915.1 Cyanobacteriota bacterium | reverse complement strand
CTCGGCGGAGCGAGCCATCTGGGCAAAGCTGCGCGCCAACGAACCCAAGTCATACGTTGGGGTGATTCTAGGGCGACCGGCCTGGGGCACGAATGCACAACGACCAGGGCAGGGGCGCCCTCAGCGCCCGCGCCGTCGTGGGCAGCACACCCGTGCTCAAGGAGCCCAGGATCGACGGCGACCATCTCTACTGGCTCGAACAGCGCCCCCAGGAGCGCGGACGCACCACCCTGCTGCGCCGCCCGCTGAGCGAGCCGCAGGCCCCGCCTGTCGAACTGACCCCCGGCAGCTGGGACCTGCGCAGCCGGGTGCACGAGTACGGCGGCGGCGTGGTGGCCATCGCCGGCAGCGATGTGGTGTTTGTCCACGATGGCGACCGCTGCCTCTGGCACTGCGATCTGGCAGCCCAGCCGGCCGACGCGGGCCAGGCCTTTCAGCAATTGACCCCGGCAGCCCCGGCAGACCGGCCGCGGGCGTTTGCTGGCGGAGTGATCGACCACCAACGCAGGCGCTGGCTGGGGGTGATGGAAGCCGAGGGCCGCGACCAGCTGGTGGCCGTGCCCCTGGCCGGCGGTGAACCGCAACGGCTGCTGGCCTGCGCCGATTTCTGCGGCGATGCCGTGCTCAGCCCCAGTGGCAGCCAGCTGGCCTGGCTCGAATGGCAGCATCCGGCCATGCCCTGGGAGCGGAACACGCTCTGGTTGGCCGACCTGGCCGAGGACGGCACCCTGCTGACGCCCCGCCCCCTGGCCGGTGTCGCCGCCGGCAACCCCAACGAAGCCCTGTTCCAGCCCCTCTGGGTCACCACGCCGGATGGATGCGAGACCCTGGTGGTGGCCAGCGACGCCAGCGGCTTCTGGAACCTGCAGCTGCTGCAGCCGGGGGATGAACCCTGGCGGCCCCTGCTGCCGCAGCAGGCCGACTTCGGCCTGCCCCAATGGGTCTATGGGATGCGCACCAGCGCCTGGGACGGCCAGCGCCTGATGGCGCTCTGCTGCCGTGATGGCGCCTGGGAGCTGGGCGAGGTGCCCCTGGCCTGCGCTGGTCACGCCAGCGGCAGCTGGCAACCGCTGACCCTGCCGTTCAACGACCTGAGCGGTGTCGATGCCGCCGCCGGCCAGGTGGTGGCCCTGGCCAGCGGGCCGCTGGCTGGCCCCGGCCTGCTGCAGCTCGAGCTGGGCAGCGGCCAATGGCACCACAGCCCCGCCAGCCCTGAGCCATGCCCCCTGAGCCCGGCTCAGATCAGCACGCCCGAAGCCATTTGGTTTGCCGGCCACAACGGCCTGCCCACCCACGCCTGGTACTACCCCCCCAGCGGTGGCGCCAACCCGCAGGCCCCGCTGCTGGTCAAGAGCCACAGCGGCCCCACCTCGATGGCGCGCACCGGCCTGAGCCTGGGCATTCAGTTCTGGACCAGCCGCGGCTGGGGCGTGGTCGATGTCAACTACGGCGGCTCCACCGGCTTCGGCCGGGCTTACCGCGACAGGCTCAACGGCCAGTGGGGGGTGGTCGATGTGGCCGACTGCGCCGCAGCCGCAAGCGCCCTGGTTAGCGCCGGCAAGGCCCATCGCGAGCGGATCGCCATCGAAGGCGGCAGCGCCGGTGGCTTCACCACCCTGGCGGCCCTCTGTTTCACCACCGTGTTCAAGGCAGGGGCCAGCCGCTACGGGGTGGGCGATCTGAGCGCCATCGCCAAGGACACGCACCGCTTTGAAGCAGGCTATCTGGAAAATCTGGTGGGTCCCTGGCCCCAGGCCGAAGCGCTCTATCGGCAGCGCTCGCCCCTGGAGCATGCGGACCGCATCCGTTGCCCGGTGATCTTTTTTCAGGGGCTCGACGACAAGGTGGTGCCGCCGGATCAAACCGATCGCATGGCTGCCGCCCTGCAGGCCAACGGCATCGCCGTCGCGGTGCACCGTTTTGCCGGCGAAGGGCACGGCTTTCGCCGCAGCACAACCCAGATCCAGGTGCTCGAGGCCACGGAAGCGTTCTTCCGCAAGCACCTGGACTTGCCATGAATGCACAGCTGCTGGGCGATCTAACCCTGGCCCTGGCCCTGCTGGTCGGGCTGCTGGCTGTGGGCACCGCCCTGGGCCGCAGCCTGGGGGTGCACCAATGGGGCATCCCCGAAGCGCTGCTGGCCGGCACGCTGGGGCTGCTGATCGCCCCGGGCGGCGGCCTGTTGGCCCTGATCCCTGTGCGGGTGATTGCGATCTGGGACCAGCTGCCGTTGATCCTGCTGACCCTGGTGTTCGGCACCCTGCTGGTGGGCAAACCCCTGCCGCGGCTCAACGGCCTGCTGCGCCCCCTGGGAGCCCAGGTGCTGCTGGCCCTGACCCTGGCCTTCGGCCAGTACCTGGTGGCGTCCCTGGCCGTGCTGCTGGTGCTGGGCCCCCTGCTGCACGTCAGCCCGGTGATGGCCTGCCTGATCGAGGTGGCCTACGAGGGCGGCCACGGCTCGGCAGCGGCGATGGGCCCCACCTACGAACGGTTGGGGGTCGAAGGCGGCCAGGCCCTGGGTCTGGCGATGGCCACCGTCGGGCTGCTCGCCTCGACCTTGGTCGGCGGACTGGTGGTCGTGATCGCCCGGGCCCGGGGCTGGCTGATGCCGGCGGCGGCAGCGCCAGCGGCCAACGCTGGACCGGCCGTTGCGGCCGAAGCCGCGGATGCCGTGCTGGGCGAGCGGATCAGCCGCTGGCTCGTCAACCTGGCGCTGGTGGGCATTGCCGTCGGGATCGGCTGTGGGCTGATGGCCCTGCTGCAGCTGCTGGCGGCGCGCACCGGTGGCGGTTTCGCCACGGTGATCGATGCCCTGCCGGTGTTTCCGCTGGCCCTGATCGGCTCGCTGCTGGTGCGGTTGGTGCTCGAACGGCTGGGCGCCGGTGAACTGGCCTGCACCAAGGTTCAGAGCCGCATCGCCACCGTGTCGGCCGACCTGTTGATCGTGGCCGCCACCGCCTGCCTCGATCTGGCCCTGCTGGCCCAGGACTGGCTGCCGCTGACGGTGCTGGCCCTGATCGGCCTGCTCTGGAATCTGGCGGTGGTGCTGCTGCTGGCGCGGCGCAGCCTGCCGGCCCCCTGGTTTGAGCGGGGGATCCTCGAGTTCGGTCAGGCCACGGGTGTGGCGGCCAGCGGTCTGCTGCTGCTCAACATGGCCGATCCGAACGACCAAAGCGAGGCGTTGACGCCGTTTTCGATCAAGCAACTGCTGCTGCAGCCCCTGCTGGCGGGTGGGGTGATCACCGTGATGGCACCGCTGGCGATCGCCGGCTGGGGCCTGCCGGTGTGGACCGGCGTCTGCCTGGGCCTGACCGTGTTGTGGATTGTGCTGGCGCTGCTCTTGGTGCAGCGCCAGCCAGGATGAACCAGCTCAACGCGACCGTTGCCATGGCTTCAGACGGCCATCTGCAGCCCACCCAGACGCCCGCCATCACGCTCTACGGATGCTGGCGTTCGAGCTGCAGTCACCGCCTGCAGCTCGCCCTGCGCCTCAAGCAGTTGCCGTTTCAGTACCGACCGGTGTCGCTCGACCGGCAGGAGCAACGCCAGCCCTGGTTTGTGGCGCTCAACCCCCTGGCCCAGCTGCCTGTGCTGCAGGTCGACGACGAGATCTGGGCTGACTCGCTGGTGGCGCTGGAAACCCTGGAGCACCGCTTTGCGGGCCAGGGGCTGGCCCTGCTGCCCGACCAGCCAAGCCAGTTGCTGCAAGTCAGACGGGTGGTCAGCGCCATCGGCTCGGGCCTGCAGCCGCTGCTGATGCCCGGACAGTTTCGGGCCCACCTGAACCTTGACGAGGACGCGCTGCAACGGGTGCGCCATGACCACCAGTGCGCAGGCCTGGAGAGGCTGCAACAGCTGATGCGGCCCATGGCAGGGACCTACAGCGTCGGCGACGCGCCCACCCTGGCCGATGTGGTGCTGGTGGCCCACCTAGAGGCAGTGGCCAGGCTCGGCGTTGATCTGGGGCGCTTTGATCTGCTGAGTCGGATCGCCTCCGCCTGTCTGCAGCTGCAGCCCTTTGCTGCAGCCCGTCCAGCCCTGATGGTCGATGCCCCGGCTGCGGGGAGCGCCACGGCGATGGAGCGGATCCTCCAGGACAAAGAAGCGCCGCTGGCCGGACCGAGTCCCCTGGCCGCTGCCCTGAGCCACCGGTTCAACAAGCCGATCCCGGGGTTCGACGCCGTGCGCCGGCAGAGCATCGAGCACTTTGGCGCGGTAGCCTCCAAGGTGACCACCCTCGATGTCTGCCTGCTGTTGCGCTGGCTGGCCGCCAGCCGCCGCTGCAGCAGGGCCCTCGAAATCGGTGTGTTCACCGGCAGCTCCTCGCTGGCTCTGCTCGATGGCCTGGGGCCCACAGGCACGTTGACCGCGATCGACAACGACCCCCACAGCACCGCGATTGCCCAGCAGAGCTGGCAACAGCTGGGTCAGGCTTCGCGCGTGCGCTTTCTACTGGGTGATGCCCTGCACCTGATGGCCGGCCTGGAGCCTGGCTTTGACCTGATCTACATCGACGGGGCCAACTGGGAGTACGAGGCCTATCTGGATGCAGCCCTGCCGCTGCTGGCTGCCGATGGGGTGCTGGTGTTCGACAACGTGCTGTGGCGCGGGTTGGTGCTGGATCCCGAACCCACCGACCGTTCGGCAGCCGCCTTGGCCCAGTTCAACGCCCGGCTGCTCGCCCGCACCGACCTGAGCAGTGCCATCCTGCGGCTGGGCGATGGGGTCGCCCTGGTCATGCCCCTGGGGGATCAGCCCGGCAGGTAGCGGGCCAGCCGGTCGCGCACCGGGGACGCCCCCCAATGGGTTGCCGTGGCGGCATCGATGCGGGCGGCTGCCGCTTCTGACAGTTCCTGGCGCCAACTGTCGACCGTGCCGGAACGGAAGTAAACGCTGGGATTGAGATGAAAACTGCGGGGATTGGCGGTGAGTTCCTGCTTCATCGCATCAAACCCAGTGGCGGCTACCAGCTGCTCGAGCTGGCTGTCATCCAAGGCCCGGGGACCCGGCACCAGGGCCTGAAGGGTTCGGGCAACCTGCAGCTTGTCCTGGACCATGTCCTCGTAATAAAGCAGGCACAGCTGCTCGGGATCGAGTCGTTGATCGGCCCGGTTCAACCAGCTGAGCACATGCTTGTGGTAGTTGCCGAAATACAGGTCCTCCCCCAGAAACAGGTCAACGAACGTGTCGAGATCCAGGGATGGATCCACGGCCAGCAACGGGTGCTTCTGCCAGAAGTGGTACTGCGAAACCGCGACGGCCTTGGGGTCACGCACGACCATCACAATGCGCGTCTGGGGATGGAGACGACGCACGGGTAGATCGTCGTAACTGCAATGCAGATACCAGAGTCTGGGCGCCAGGCCTGTGCTGGCGACAAAGGTCTGCCAGGCCTGTTCTCCCTCCTGGGACAGCAGAACTTCTGGCCAGGGCACAGCCCCATGGCCGATGTCCCCCTCGCGACAGGGGTGCTCGGGCGGCAGGTCGTGGCTGCGTTGCAGCAGTTCAACCAGGAACTTCTTGGCCAGGTGGGTGCCCACCTTCTGATGGGTGCAGATCAGGACGTCCTGGGCGGCGGTGTCCCAGCTCTGGCGCAGCACCGCCGTGCTGGGCAGATCGATGAAAGGTGGATAGGTGGTGCGGCCGTAGCGGTGGTGATCAAAGCCTGCGGGTCCCAGCTGCTGCAGCGGCTGGAAGGTGCGCAGCATGTGGCCTGGACGAATCGCTGCATCCCGGGCCTGGAGCACGGCGATGCGGCGATCCAGGCGTTCGGCCTGACGCACCAGCTCCTGTCCAGCAAAGATCGCCTCAACCGACGGCTGAATGGCAAACGCGACCTCGTGCAGCTGCTCGAGGTCCGTCTCGGTGAAGCCGGCGTCGGCCTCCAAGCCGAGCTTGTTCAGCACCTGCAGAGCGCCGATCACCGCCGTCCCTTCGAGATTGTGCAGGGGACATGTCAGGGCTGTGTCCGTGACAAACCCGGTGCTGGCCGCCACCTGTTGATGCACACCCGGGGCAGCAGCCAGACCGGTGCAGCGCAAGGGCTGACCGCTGGCAATGGCGCGGGCGACCATTGAACTGGGATCAACCACGATGATCTGGCGCTCTACGACCCCGGTGCCGGCCTCCAGCCAGATCGCACCGCTGCTGGGATCGCAGACAAACAACGACACCCGTTCGGCATGGAGCAGACGGGGCACGGTCAGCACCAGCAGGGCGAACAGATCGCGGTTGCGCACGCCTTCCCAATGCTGGCGCAGCGCCAGCCGCGCCCCCATGGCTGTGGCCAGTGGATCCGTTGCTTGGGTCATGGTGTGGTGTAGAGCAAGGAGCTGAACTGCTGCTGCACGGCATCCATCTGGGCGGCATCGAGCAACCGCGGCTCGCCCAGCGGCAAGGCCTGCAGATACATGCGCGCCAGCGTCTCGACCTCGATCGCCAGCCGCAGGGCCTGCTGCAGGCTGGCGGCCAGCGTCACCTGGCCGTGCTGGGCCAGCAGCGCCGCCCGTCGCCCGGCAAGCGCCTCAAGGGCCAGGTCCGAAAACGCCTGGGTGCCGAACAGGGCATAGGGGGCGCAGCGCACCGTGCTGCCGCCCGCGATCGCCACCATGTAATGAAAGGGCGGAATCTCGCGGCCGTGGCAGGCCAGGGCCGTGGCGCTGGTGGAGTGGCAGTGCACCACGGCCTGGGCCTCGGGCCGCTGCCGCAGGATGTCGGCATGGAGCCGCCATTCGGACGAAGGCCGTCGCTGCCCGTCGTGCAACGGTTGCCCCTGCAGATCGAGCGCCACCAGATCGGCCGGCTCCATCTGCTCATAGGGCAGCGACGTCGGGGTGATCAGCAGGCCACCGTCAAGGCGGGCCGAGACATTGCCCGAGGTGCCCTGGTTGATGCCACTGGCGTTGAGGGCACGGGCGGTGTCAACCACCTGTTGGCGCAGATCCGCCTCGTTCACGGGAGAGCATGCTCCTGCAAGACCCGAGCCTAGAAGCCATGCGCGCCGTTGGACTGCGCCGTCACCTGCCGATCAGCGATCCGGACGCGCTGCTCGATCTCGCGCTGCCGGCACCGCAGCTGCGGCCCCACGACCTGCTGGTGCGGGTCGGGGCGATCGGGGTCAACCCGGTCGACACCAAGCTGCGGGCGGGCCAAGGTCCCGACGACCCGCGGGTGCATGAACCGCCGCTCGTGCTGGGTTTCGACTGCTGCGGCGTGGTCGAGGCGATCGGCCCGGCCGCCGTGGCCGCTGGCACCTGGCAGGTGGGTGATCGGGTCATGGCCGCCGGTGACGTGACCCGGCAGGGCTGCAACGCCGAGCTGGTGGCCATCGACCATCGCCTCTGCGGCCGAGTGCCGACCAGCCTGGATGCTGCCGCGGCCGCCGCCCTGCCGCTCACGGGCCTCACCGCCTGGGAGGGGCTGTTTGAGCGCCTGGGGCTGAACCCTGAGCCATGCCCTGCCCAACAGGGACAAACGCTGCTGTTGATCGGCGGCGCTGGCGGCGTGGGCTCGATGGCGATCCTGCTGGCCAAGCGCGCCGGCCTGCGGGTGATCGCCACCGCCTCACGGCCCGAAAGCCGGGCCTGGTGCCTGGAGCTGGGCGCTGACGCGGTGATCGACCACAGCCAGGCGCTGGCGCCGCAGTTGGCCGCCCTTGATCGTCATGCCGGGGCCACTCCCCAGATCCCTTGGATGGCCAACGTCGCTGACACCGACGCTTACTGGCAGCAGATGGCCGAGCTGGTCGCACCCCAGGGGGCGATCCTGGCGATCGTGGGCAACCGCGGCCCCCTGGATCAGACCCTGCTCAAGGCCAAGAGCGCGCGGCTGTGCTGGGAGTTCATGTTCACCCGGGCCCAGTACGGCACGGCTGACATGCACCAGCAGGGGCGCATCCTGAGCCGCATCGGCGCGCTGGTCGATGCAGGGGAGCTGCAGCCCACCGTGCGCACCACCCTGAAGCCGATCAACGCCGCCAACCTGCGCGCCGCCCATGCCCAGTTAGAAGCGGGGCAAACCGTCGGCAAGATCGTGCTGCAAAGCTGGATAGCGTGAGCAGCGGCTCAATGCGCTGCTCTGCTGACCAACGAGGTAAGACCCAACTCCGAGAATCCTTATGCCAGTAACCATGGTCATGACCATGGTCTTCCGTACAAGGCTTCAACCATCAAAACGACTAGCCGTACAGCCCCCTGAGGCCTGCCTCATTGGCGGCGCACACCCCGCGCTCGGTGATCAGGGCGGTCACCAGCCGCGCCGGCGTCACATCAAAGGCGGGGTTGAACCCGTCTGAACCATCGGGGGTGAGCTGCACAGTCGCCAGGGAGCCGGCGGCAGCACCTGCATCGAGCCGACCCTGAATGTGGGTCACTTCAGCGGCGCTGCGGGCCTCGATCGGGATCTCGGCGACGCCATCGGCCACGGTCCAGTCGATCGTCGAGGCGGGCAAGGCCACATAAAAGGGCACGCCGTTGTCGTGGGCGGCCAGGGCCTTGAGGTAGGTGCCGATCTTGTTGCAGACGTCGCCGCGGCTGGTGGTGCGATCGGTACCGACGATCACCGCATCCACCTGACCGTGCTGCATCAGATGGCCGCCGGCGTTGTCGACGATCACCGTGTGGGGGACCCCCTCGCGGCCCAGCTCAAAGGCGGTGAGCGAAGCACCCTGGTTGCGCGGGCGGGTCTCATCCACCCACACATGGATGTTGAGCCCGGCGCGGTGGGCCTTGTAGATGGGCGCCAGGGCCGTGCCCCAGTCGACCGTGGCCAACCAGCCGGCATTGCAGTGGGTCAGCACGTTGAACGGCTGCCCTTGGCGCGCGGCCGGCCGCGCCGCCGCCAGCTGCTGAACGATCGCCAACCCGTGATCGCCGATGGCTTCGCACATGGCGACGTCTTCGTCGGCGATGGCGGCAGCTTCGGCCTTGGCGGCCTGGGCCCGCTGCTCGGGGGGCAGCGGTGCCACCCGCGCGCGCACCCGCTCGAGCGCCCAGCGCAGGTTGATCGCCGTGGGGCGGGTGGCATTGAGCTGCTCAAAGGCCGCGGCCAGGGACCCGTCACCGGGATCGGCCTGCAGGGCCAGCATCAGCCCATAGGCCCCGGTCACACCGATCAGCGGCGCGCCCCGCACGACCATGGTGCGGATCGCCTCTGCCGCCTGATCGCAGCTGCTGAGCGTGCAGGTGGTGAAGCGGTGCGGCAGCTGGGTCTGATCGATCACGCCGATCGAGCGTCCGTCCTGCTCGAGCCAGATGGTGCGCCAGGCCGTGCCGTCGATGTTCATAGGGGTGTGCCATAACCACCGCAGATCACGTGGGACCAACGGCTTGATCCTCCAATCATCACTGTCGAGGCTCAAACAGAACATCGGTATCACGCCCTTGAAACAAGGGCGGAGAAGATCGATCACCCACCAGAAGAACCAGGCAACAATTCACAATTCGCAACAAGAAGAGAGGCCAAGTGCAAGCCCCATAACATGCCAACCATGGTCAGACGTCAAACACCAGGGCAGACATGAATGACAACCCCGTGCTCGAACTGCAAGGTCTTTACCGACGTTTTGGCTCATTGATCGCCGTCAATCATCTTGATCTGACCCTGAACAAAGGCGAATTCTTCACCTTGCTTGGCGCATCAGGCTGTGGAAAAACAACGATCATGCGCCTGATCGCTGGCTTTGATCAGCCGGACGGCGGCAGAATTCGTATTGATGGGAAGGACGTCACACATTTGCCGCCCCAGAAGCGAAATGTGCATACGATGTTTCAGCAGTACGCACTGTTTCCCCATCTGAACATCTGGGATAATATCGCCTTCGGCCCGCGCTGCCAGGGCAAAGACAACCAAGAAATCAGGCGCCGTGTTGGCGAAATACTTGAGATTGTTGGCCTATCTGAAAAAGCCAAATTTCGACCAAAAGATCTCTCTGGTGGACAGAAACAACGGGTGGCTCTGGCCAGAGCACTGGTGAACACTCCGGCCCTGCTTCTCCTTGATGAGCCCCTGGGCGCCCTTGACTCCACCATGCGCAGGGGACTGCAGATGCAGCTCAAGCGCATCCAGAGAGACGTTGGCATCACTTTCTTGATGGTGAGCCACGACCAGGACGAGGCCTTTTCGATGAGTGATCGACTGGTTGTCCTCAATGCAGGCCGGATTGAGCAACTGGGCACCCCCATTGAGATCTATGAGCGCTCGCGCAACGCCTATGTAGCTGGGTTTGTCGGTCAAGCCAACCTGCTGCGCCAGAGTGATGGTCAGCTGGCCATGGTCAGACCCGAACGTGTACGACTCAGCCATGAGCCACCAACCAGCCAGGAAGCTGGTGTAGCGGGCCGACTCACGGCCCTGTTCTACCAAGGAGCCGAATGGCGTATCGAAGTCACCAGCTCTGATGAGCAGGTGTTCACAATCCTGCAAAACGCTGCAGACACCAAGCAACCTCTGCACATGGGCGATGAATGCTGGGCTGTCTGGAACAAGAGCGAACTGCACACCCTGACCGATCGCCAGGGCCAGCCATGAAACGCCTCACCAGACGGCGCGACGTTCTGAAGTTTCTCATCACCACAGGGGGTACAGCCGCCATGGCCCCTGTTCTGAGCGCCTGCCAGCCCAACAAAGGCAAACCAAACTCCGTTCCACTGATCATCTCAAACTGGCCCCTATTTATCGACACTGATCAACCGGGAGTGGCTGGCAGTGTGAGGCGTTTTGAACAAGCAACGGGGATTGATGTCATCTACCGGGAAGACCTCAACGATCCCGATTCCTTCTTTTCCCGCATTCGCCTACCCCTAGCCATGGGGCAAGCGGTGGAGCAAGACATTCTGATTGTTCCCAACTGGCTGGCCTCAAGACTGATTCGCCTGAACTGGCTGGAGCCCTTGCCTTGGGCTCAGATTGGCAACGCCAGCAATCTTGAAGACAGCCTGAAGAAACCTTTATGGGACCCCAAAGGCCTTTATTCACTTCCCTGGATGGTAGGCATTACAGGCATCGCCTACAACATCAAATCGACTGGACGCGAACTGAATTCAGTTGACGATCTGTTTGCCAAAGAGCTGCGTGGCCGGGTGTCGTTCCTGTCCATGTGGCGCGACACACTCGGATTGCTCATGCTCGCAGAAGGCAAGAACATCACAACACCAACATACAAAGACACTATCCCGGCCCTTCAACGGCTTGAGCATGCCAAGACCTCTGGACAGATTCGCTCGTTTACCGGCAACGACTACCAGAAAGACTTGCTGGTTGGCAATCTGGCTGCCTGTGTCGCCTGGGCCGGCGATGTTGCCCAACTCATGGGCGAGAACCCAGACCTACGTTTTGTCGTCCCCAAAACCGGAGGCGTTCTCACCGCCGATGTGATGGTGATCCCACGCAAAGCCGATGGCAAACGGGAGGCGGCGCAATGGATGAATTACGTGTACGACCCCGTCAATGCTGCCAGAATTGATGCGGCAACTCACTTCATCAGCCCCGTCAAAGGTGTCAAAAAAGTGTTTGCGGCCTCATCCTCAACGGCCAAACTGATTGAAGATCCCTTGATGTTTCCGGACAAAACCATGGCGAACCGTCTTCACATGCTTGGCCCCTTTAGCGATCAGGACGAAATTGCAGTGGAGCGCCAGTTCTCAAAGCTGATTGCCTCATGAAACTGCGACTCACACGCCGTGATTTGCCGCTTCTGCTGGTAGCCCCAGGAGTCGCTTGGCTGATTTTCTTTTTTGTCCTGCCCCTGCTGGAGCTGTTGCGGCAGTCGTGGTCTCAACCAACCAGCCGCTTTGGCCTGACGACGACGCTGAGTCCCAATCCAGACAATTACGTCGATGCCTTCAGCCTGGCAGCCCCCCTCTTTGCCCGTTCGGTCGGGATTGCAGCCCTGGCCACCCTCGTAGGACTGGTGGTCGGCTTTCCCTTGGCCTGGTGGATCGTGCGCCGAGGCGGCCGATGGAAACCGCTGCTGACTGGCCTGGTGGTGGTTCCCTTTTTCTTTTCCTATCTTGTCCGCACCATCGCCTGGACCACGCTGCTGGCCGACAGCGGCCCATTGATGCAAATGGTGCGCTTCCTTTCCCTGGGGCACCTTTTAAACAACCTCGGCCTGCTTCAAGACGGCCGCCTACTCAACACAACGACAGCACTGGTCGCAGGCCTGACCTACAACTACCTGCCGTTTTTGATCCTGCCGATCATTGCAAGTCTCGGCACCATCGATCCCACCCTGCTAGAAGCTGCGGCAGACCTGGGTGCTCACCAACCCCGCATCTTCCTCAAGGTTGTCTTTCCTTTGGCCCTGCCTGGACTGATTTCAGGCGGATTGCTGACCTTCATCCCGGCCATGGGTGACGTGGTCAATTCTCAATACCTTGGCGGTGTCAATGACCGCATGATTGGCAACATCATCGCCGACCTCGTGTTGATTCAACAGCGCTTCACAACCGCTGCCGCCATCAGCATGTTGCTATTGCTATTGATCACCTTCTTCCTGCTCACGTACATGCGCCGCTATGGCAAAACTAGCCTTGGAGCCTCCTGACAAATGAAATCTCTAGCGACTAAATCACGGCAACTACAAGGCTCGATCCTGACGATCTGGAGCTTGATTGTCTACGGGATTCTGTTCGCGCCGGTTCTAGTCATTGTCTTGTTCAGCTTCAATGCTTCAAAGAGCCGGTTCAATCTGATCTGGGATGGATTCACCTTCAAGAACTGGCTCAACCCGTTCGCCGATCCAACCCTGGCCCAGGCCTTCTTCACGAGCCTTGGCCTGGCCCTGCTGGCGACATTGCTGTGCATCCTGTTGGCGCTGCCGATGACCATGGCCCTGGAGCGGTTTCGCATCAAAGGCGCTTCAGGCATGGAGCTGCTGCTGGTGCTGCCCTTGACCATGCCCGAGGTGGTGCTGGGCGCTTCGTTGCTGCTGCTGTTCGTGCAAATGAGGATCCCACCCGGCCCCCTGGCCCTGGTGATCTCCCACACGCTGTTTTGCCTTAGCTACACCGCCATGGCCCTCAAGGCTCGTCTTGGCGGGCACGACTGGACGCTCGAGGAAGCCGCCGCCGATCTCGGGGCTTCCCCGTTGCGCACGTTTGTTCAGATCACCCTGCCGCGACTGGCTCCAGGCCTGTTGTCTGCCGGGCTACTGAGCCTCTCGATCTCGATGGACGACTACGTGGTCTCGTCGATCACGGCCGGTTCGGTGGTGACCTTCCCGTTGCGCATCGCTGGAGCCTTCCAGCGGGAAATCTCACCCCAGATCCACGTGCTCTCGACCATGGTGCTACTGATCAGCTTGGTAGCGCTGGTCCTGAGTTGTCGCGACAGCGATGACGGTCATTCCTCCAAACAGAGCTGACGTCCTCGGTTCAGATCCGCCGATAACCAAACCAGTCGGGCACCTGGGGCTGGCTCAGCCCCTGGGGATGGGGTTCAAGCTGCACGGTCCAGCGCGCGCCGCCCTCGAGCAGCTCGAGCTGGTCGAGGGCGAGGCAGTCATCGACGGCGGCCAGGTCGTCCTTGTGCTGCTGCAGGGCCCCAGCCAGCCACTGGCGCTTGGCGGCCGCCTTGGCCGCCTGGGGCGTACGGGCCACCACCAGGCCGAAGTGGTGCAATTCGGCGAGCGAATCAGGGCGGTAGGCCCCCAGGTTCACGAACCAGAGCCGCTCGGGGCGGGGTGGAGCCGGTTCGCGCACCAGCTGCACCGCCCAGCCGTCGATGGCGCGCACCACCATGTAGCTGTCGAGGTGCAGGCCCTCGCGCCGCCCGAACCATTGGCGCCGCAGCTCGCTCAGGGTGTCGTCGATCGTCTGGCCCACCACAAAACGCACGTCGTGCAGCTCGATGGTGCTGCCGGCGCTGCGCCCGCCCAGCACCACCAGAAACAGGGTTGTCGGGGCCGCTGAACTTGCCAAGGTGGATCCATCCAGGTGAACCGAGCAGTCCATGCTGACCTCCGTTGCTACCGCCATTGATGCCGTCGTGGTGGGGGCCGGGCTGTCGGGCCTGGTGGCGGCACGGCGCCTGCAGGGCGCCGGGCTGCGCGTGCGCGTGCTGGAGGCCCGCTCGCGCGTCGGCGGCCGCATGGTCCACACCACCACGCCGCACGGGGCGGTCGTCGACCTAGGCGGTCAGTGGGGCGGCGTCAGCCATCGCCGCTTGGCAGCCCTGCTCGATGAGCTGGGCCTGACCACCTACCCCAGCCACTACGACGGTCAGGGGGTGTTCCACTGGCAGGGGCAGCGGGTCGTGGCCCCCCTGGCCAATCGCTTTGACCAGAGCCTGCTGTTCTTTGAACCGGACAGCCTGGGTCTGCCCAGTGATCAGCTGGCGGCCACCCAGCAGCTGCAACGGGCCTTTGCCGATCTGGTGGCCCAGGTGGACCCCCTCCATCCCTGGCGCACCGCCGGCGCCCAGCAGCTGGATCGGCTCACCGTGGCCCAGTGGCTTCGCCAGCACAACGCCATGCCCCTGGCCCAACTGCCGTTCGACTGGCTCTGCCGGGTGGGCGGCTCGGGTGGCGTTGAACCCTGGGAGACGTCGATCCTGCATCTGGCCTGGACCCAGGCCGTGGCGCCCCAGGCCGAGAGCCCCGAGGCCTGGCTGGTGCGCGGCGGCGCCGGCCAGGTGCCGCCGCTGCTGGTCGACGCCCTGGAGGCCGGCGATCCCGGTTGTGTGCAGCTGGGGCAGGCGGTTGTGGGGATCAGCCAGAGCGCCCAGGGGGTCAGCGTCGCCACGGCCGACGGCCGGCAGCACCAGGCCAGGGCCGCGATCGTGGCCGTGCCTCCCCAGCTGCGGCTGGCCATCAGCTTTGAGCCGCCACTGCCAGCGGCCCACCGGGCCCTGCTGCAGCGCTCGCCGATGGGCGGCATGACCAAGATCCTGGCGGTCTATGACCGGCCCTTCTGGCGCGACCAGGGCCTCAACGGCCTGGCGATCGGCGACAGGCCCGGACTGGAACTGACGGCCGACAGCGCCACCCCTGAGGGGTCGCCGGCTGTGCTGGCGAGCTTTCTGGCCGGCGAGCGGGCCCTGACCCTGGGGGCCCTGCCCGCGGCAGAACGGCGCCAGGTGATCCTGGCCGACCTGGTGGCCTACTGGGGTCCCGAGGCCGGCGAACCGCTGGATCTGATCGAGCAGCCCTGGAATGCCGAGCCCTGGAGCGGGGGCGCCTTCACCAGCTTTGTGAGCCCGGGCACCTGGACCAGCCACGCCCGTCTGGCAGCAGGCGAGCAGGGGGGCCCCGGCCCTGCAGCCCACGGCCGGGTGCTGTGGGCCGGCACCGAGGTCGCACCGCGCTGGCCGGGGTACTTCGAGGGGGCGATCGAAGCGGGCGAGCGGGCCGCCGCAGCCCTGCAAGAGCAATGACCTACATCCATGGCAGCAGCGACCGCGAGCAGCGGCGGCTGATCGACCAGGCAGAGCGGCTCGACGGGCTG
>JBJOHB010000011.1:0-10386 GCA_046047915.1 Cyanobacteriota bacterium | reverse complement strand
TCCTGCAGCACCTGCATCACCTCATCATCAGCGCGCTGAATCAGCTTCTTGGCGGCCTTGATGTTGTTGACGATGTTCTGACGGATCAGGCGGTGGATCACGAACGGCTGGAACAGCTCGATCGCCATCTCCTTGGGCAGGCCGCACTGATGCATCTTCAGCTTCGGACCGACCACGATCACGGAACGACCGGAGTAGTCGACGCGCTTACCGAGCAGGTTCTGACGGAAGCGACCCTGCTTACCCTCAATGATGTCGCTCAGCGACTTGAGGGCGCGATTGTTGGCGCCCACCACGGTGCGACCGCGGCGACCGTTGTCGATCAGGGCATCGACGGCCTCCTGCAGCATCCGCTTTTCGTTGCGGACGATGATCTCGGGAGCCAGGATCTCCTGCAGCCGCGCCAAGCGGTTGTTGCGGTTGATCACCCGGCGGTAGAGATCGTTCAGATCGCTGGTGGCGAAGCGGCCGCCATCGAGCTGCACCATCGGGCGCAGATCGGGCGGGATCACAGGGATCACATCCAGCACCATCCACTCGGGGCGGGCGCCGGTGGCAATGAAGTTGTCGATCACGCGCAGGCGCTTGATCAGCTTGGCGCGCTTTTGCCCCTTGCTGGCAGCGATCTCCTCACGCAGCTGCTCGGCGGTCTCGCCGAGGTCGATGTCCTCGAGCAACTGCTTGAGGGCTTCAGCACCGATGCCCACGGTGGGCTCATTCTCGATCTCCGAATCCTCGGCGTAGATCTCGTCCTCGATCTCCAGCCACTCGTCTTCGGTGAGGAGCTGCTTATAGGTGAGGGCCTTGTGGTCGCCCGGATCGAGCACCACATAGCAGTTGAAATAGACAATCTGCTCAACATCGCGCAGGGGCATATCGAGCAGGATCGCCACGTAGCTGGGGATCCCCTTGAGGTACCAGACGTGGCTCACGGGAGCCGCCAGCTTGATAAAGCCCATGCGGTGCCGCCGCACGCGGCTCTCGGTCACCTCAACGCCGCAGCGCTCACAGACGATGCCGCGGTGCCGCACCCGCTTGTATTTGCCGCAATGGCACTCCCAATCCTTGGAGGGACCGAAGATCTTCTCGCAGAACAGCCCGTCCATCTCGGGCTTGAGCGTGCGGTAGTTGATGGTTTCCGGCTTGGTGACCTCACCGACCACCTGACCATTGGGCAGGGTGCGCTGACCCCACTGCATGATCCGCTCGGGGGACGCGAGCGTGATCTTGACGTAGTCGAAGTGATTTTCGGTGCGGAGGTTGCTGTTGGACATCGGCTTGGCTGGGGCGGCGATCGGGGCAGTAGAGGGGGGATCACTGCTGTGCCTTGGAAAGGCCCGGTGATCCGTCAGCGATCAATCCACGATCAATCGTCGTCGTAATCCGCGACGCCGAGGGATTCGTAGGTGGGCCGGCTCGGGGTGCTGCGGCGAGGATTGACGTCCTGCATCAAATCCACTTCTTCGCCACTGTCGGTGTACACGGCGATATCGAGGCCCAGGGACTGAAGCTCGCGCATCAGCACCTTGAACGATTCGGGTGTGCCCGGACGCGGAATCGGCTTGCCCTTGACGATGGCGTTGAGTGCCTCGTTGCGGCCCTGCATGTCGTCCGATTTGACCGTGAGCAATTCCTGGAGGGTGTAGGCGGCTCCATAGGCCTCGAGCGCCCAGACCTCCATCTCACCCAGACGCTGACCACCCTGCTGGGCCTTACCACCCAGGGGCTGCTGGGTCACCAGTGAGTAGGGACCGGTGGAGCGAGCGTGGATCTTGTCGTCGACCAGGTGGACCAGCTTGAGGATGTGGGCATAGCCCACGGTCACTGGCTGGTCAAAGGCTTCACCGGTGCGCCCGTCAATCAGCTGGATCTTGCCGGGGTTTTCAGGGTCGTAGACCCACTCCTTGCCGGGTTGCTTGGCGGCTTCTTCCAGGAAGGCCTGGACGGTCTGCTTCGACTTCTCGGCACCGTGCATTTCATCGAACGGAACCACCTTGACGCGGCAGCCCAACTGGGCTGATGCCCAGCCCATCAGGCACTCAAACACCTGACCGACGTTCATGCGGCTGGGCACACCCAGGGGATTGAGCACGATGTCAATGGGGGTGCCATCGGGCAGATAAGGCATGTCTTCGCGCGGAAGAATGCGGCTGATGATGCCCTTGTTGCCGTGGCGGCCGGCCATCTTGTCGCCCACCTGGATCTTGCGGCGCTGGGCCACATAGACCCGCACGACCATGTTGGCGCCGGGGGGCAGTTCATCACCCTGCTCGCGGGTGTAAATGCGCACGTCGACGACACGGCCGCGCTCGGTGCTGGGCACCCGCAGCGAGTTGTCGCGCACGTCACGGGCCTTCTCACCGAAGATGGCTCGCAGCAGCTTCTCTTCGGGGGGCTGATCGGACTCGCCTTTGGGCGTCACCTTGCCCACCAGAATGTCGCCACTCTCGACATAGGCACCAATTCGAATGATGCCCATCTCATCGAGATTGCCGAGGCTTTCTTCGGCAACATTGGGGATCTCACGAGTGATCTCTTCGGGACCCAGCTTTGTCTGACGAGCCTCGATCTCATACTTCTCGATGTGCACCGAGGTGTAAAGATCATCAGTCACCAGACGCTCACTCACAAGAATGGCGTCCTCATAGTTGTAGCCTTCCCACGGCATGTAGGCCAGCAGGATATTCTGGCCGAGTGCGATCTCGCCGCCCTCGCAAGCCGAACCATTGGCCAGGACCTGACCGGCGATCACCTGATCACCCTCTTTGACGATGGGCCGCTGATTCAGGCAGGTGTCCTGGTTGGAGCGCTGATACTTCTGCAGGAAGTGGGTGTGATCGTTGCCCAGCTCATCGCGAATCACAATGACCGTGGCATCGACAAAGGTGACAGTGCCATTGACCCGGGTGATCGGCACCATGCCCGAGTCGCGGGCCACCTGAGTCTCCAGGCCGGTCCCCACCAACGGCCGCTCAGGCCGCAGCAGAGGCACAGCCTGACGCTGCATGTTGGAGCCCATCAGGGCACGGTTCGCGTCGTCGTGCTCGAGGAACGGAATCAGCGAGGTGGCGACCGAGATCACCTGCACCGGCGACAACTGGACGTAGTCGACCTGCTCGGGGGGGACTTTTTCAAAATCCTGGCGATAACGCACCGGCACCAGCTCGGCGGTGATGCGCCCGTCTGAATCGGTGGCCACGTCACCAGGAGCGACGCGGGACTCGTCTTCAAGGTCTGCCGACAGATAGATCGGATTCCCCTGCTTGAGCACGATGCCGTTCTCAACTTTCCAGAACGGGGTCTCGATGAAGCCGTATTCATTGACGCGGGCATGGGTGGCCAACGAACCGATCAAGCCGGCATTGGGACCTTCCGGCGTCTCGATCGGGCAGATGCGCCCGTAGTGGGAGGGGTGAATGTCACGCACAGCAAAGCCAGCGCGCTCCCGGGTCAGACCGCCTGGGCCCAGGGCGCTGATGCGGCGTTTGTGGGTGAGCTCGGCCAGAGGGTTGGTCTGGTCCATGAACTGGCTGAGCTGGCTGGAGCCGAAGAACTCCTTGATCGCCGCCACCAGGGGCTTGGGATTGACCAGCTGGGCCGGGGTGAGACTCTCGGTCTCGCCCACGGTCATGCGCTCTTTGATGATGCGCTCGAGCCTGTTCAGACCAACCCGCACCTGGTTTTGAAGCAGCTCGCCCACCGAACGCACCCGACGGTTGCCCAGGTGGTCGATGTCGTCGAGGCTGGCGCCGCCGACATCCAGCTCCAGGTTGATCAAGTAATCAATGGTGCTGAGCACGTCCTCAGGGGTGAGGGTGCGCACCGCATCGGGGATGGTCAGACGCAGCTTTTTGTTGATTTTGTAGCGACCGACCCGACCGAGGTCGTAGCGCTTCGGATCAAAGAAACGGCTGTGCAGCAGGCTTTGGCCACCACTGACCGACGGGGGCTCACCGGGCCGCAGCTTCTTGTAAAGCTCAAGCAGGGCCTGGTCTTCCGAGGAAATGCCTTCGTCGTTGGCCGCTTCGATCGACTTCTGGTAGTACTCGGGGTGCCGCAGCTTGTCGAGAACATCGTTGTCGGACAAGCCGATGGCCCGCATCAGCACGTGGGCATTGATCTTGCGGGTCTTGTCGACGCGCACATGCAGGAGATCGTTTTTATCGGTCTCGAATTTGAGCCAGGCGCCGCGGTTCGGAATCAGGCTGGCGTTAAACGTCTTGCGTCCGTTCTTGTCCTGCTCGTCCTTGAAGTAGACCCCGGGTGAACGCACGATCTGGTTGACGATCACACGCTCAGCACCGTTGATGATGAAGGTGCCCCGCTCGGTCATCAGCGGCAGCTCGCCGATGAAGACCTCCTGTTCCTTGATTTCGCCGGTCTCCTTGTTAACCAGGCGGCAGGTCACATACATCTGCGAGGCGAAGGTCGCGTCACGACGCTTGGCCTCTTCAACATCGTGGCGGGGCCGCTTGAGGCGGTACTCACTGCCGATGAAATGCAGCTCAAGCTTGCCGGTGTAGTCGGTGATCGGGGAAAAGCTCTCCAGCTCCTCGATCAGGCCTTTCTCCAGGAACCATTTGAAACTCGCCCGCTGCACCTCCACCAGGTCGGGCAGGTAGGTGACGGTCTTGGCGACCTGGATCGCGCTGCTCATGCGGTGAACCTGCAGGAACGGGATGGACGGGTTTTCTGAACTGGCCGGCCGAGGGGTCGGCAACCTGGCGCTTCGAAGAGCTCAGCCGACAGGAACAGCCGCTCCACCACTGAGGGGAGCGGCGGCCTGCAAGGCCTGTCTCTATCCGACTCGCTTCAAGGCTGCAGGCGTCGACAACAAGGAGCGCTTCCGCTTCCAGGCCAATGGATCATCATACATTGTGAAGGGTCAGCCCGAACAAGGCAGCGGCGTTACGGCTGCTGGTAATGGCCACCTGATCCAGGGCTTCGCCGCGCAGTTGGGCAACACGCTCGGCCACCGCCGCCACATAAGCGGGCTCGTTGCGCTTGCCTCGCTGGGGTACCGGTGCCAGAAACGGGCAATCGGTTTCCACCAGGTAGCGATCGGCGGGCACCTGCTGGGCGCAGGCATGGGTGGCTTCGGCCTTGGGGAAGGTCACGACCCCGCTGAAGCTGATGTAAAAGCCCAGCTCCAGGAACGCTTCCATCTCCTGGGTGTTGCCGCCCCAGCAATGCATCACACCCCGAGGACAAGCGCCTCGACCGGCCCGTTGGCGCAGCAGCTGCAGCATCGGCTCGGCAGCATCCCGGCAATGAATGATGACCGGCAGATCAAGCTCACAGGCCAGGTCGAGCTGGGGTTCCAGCACCGCCAGCTGGGCGTCGAGGTTGTGCTCGCGAAACAGATCCAGCCCCAGCTCGCCGATCGCGACCACGCGGCTGTCCGCCGTGGCGGCATCCCGCAACACCTGCTGGGTCGCGGCAGTCCAATGCTGGGTGTCGAGCGGATGGACACCCACGGAGTAACGCAACTCCGGGAACCGATCAGCCAGGCCCCGGATTGCCGGTATCTCACTAGGCTCGACGCAGGCGTGGATCAGAGCCTGGACACCCGCATCCCGCCACCGCTGGGAGACGGCATCGAGATCCGCATCGAAATTGCGGAACACGATGTGGCAATGGGAATCGACCAGAGGAACTGTCAAGGGGGCTGACCGGGACAGGACGGACCGGGAAGACGCTAACGAGCCGTCGTGCCAAAGGCATTCGGCCAGGGTCAGCCCTCGTTGACGGATGGCTCAGGCCGTGATCGCAGGCTCAATCGCCTTCTTGACCGCGACAGACAGACGGGACTTCTGATTGGCGCCGGTATTTCGGTGCAACACACCCACCTTGACGGCCTTGTCGATCTTGCTGAAGGCGGCGCTCATGGTCTTCTGAACGGCTTCCTTAGCCTCTGCACCAGGCTGCTGGCTGTAGGCCGTGCAGGCTGTCAGGCAGCGCTTCATCAGGGTGCGCAGGGCGGACTTGTAAGTCCGGTTCCGCAGGCGGTTGCGCTCGGCGATCTCGATGCGCTTTTTCGACGACTTGTTATTGGCCACAGGCGATCAGACGCAAGGCAGAGCAAACGAGGATCCTACCCCCCAGGTGGCATCCCCAGGCCGCGCCTTAGCTTGTGACCTCCCGCTGCCCACCTGCCTGCGCGATGGCCGTTTCCCCCGCAGCCCCGACGATCGCCTGCCTGCGGGATGAGTCCCAGGCCGCCCAGCGGCTGGTGGCCATCGCCGAGCGCACCGGTGGCCAGCAGATGGCCGAGGCCGCCCAACGGGTCGACGCCATCCTGCAGCAGGTCGCTGAGCAGGGCGATCGCGCTCTGCTCGATCTGACCGAGCGGTTTGATGGCGTCCGGCCAGACCCGCTGCGCATTCCGGCCGAGCGTCTGGCCGCGGCCTGGGATGGCCTGGAGCCCGGACTGAAACAGTCCCTGGAGCTGGCCCACCGGCGGATCCTTGACTTTCACCAGCGACAGCGACCGGTCGACCTGAGCGTCAACGGCCCCCACGGCGAGCGGCTCGGGCGCCGCTGGCGCCCCGTCGCCACGGCCGGCCTGTATGTGCCCGGCGGCCGCGCCAGCTACCCGAGCACGGTGCTGATGAACGCCGTGCCGGCACGGGTGGCGGGGGTGGAGCGGCTGGTGATGGTGACCCCCCCCGGCCCCAGCGGCGAACCCAACGCCACCGTGCTGGCCGCGGCCCATCTGGCCGGGATCGACGAGATCTATCGCGTCGGCGGCGCCCAGGCGATCGCCGCCCTGGCCTGGGGCACCGAATCGATTCCGCGGGTGGATGTGATCAGCGGCCCGGGCAACCTGTACGTCACCCTGGCCAAAAAAGCGGTCTACGGCCGGGTGGCGATCGACTCGCTGGCCGGCCCCAGCGAGGTGCTGGTGATTGCCGACCACACCGCCCAGGCTGACCTGGTGGCGGCCGATCTGCTGGCCCAGGCCGAGCACGATCCCCTGGCGGCGGCGATTCTGCTGACCACCAGCGAGGAGCTGGCGGCGGCGATGCCGGCGGCACTCGAACAGCAACTGCAGGGCCATCCCCGCGCCGCGATCACGCGAGCGGCGATCCAAGATTGGGGACTGATCGTGGTGTGCCGCGATCTGCAGCAGGCGGCGACCCTGAGCGACCGGTTCGCGCCAGAGCATCTGGAACTGCTGGTGGAAGACCCCCTCGGCCTGGCCGAGCGCATTCACCATGCCGGTGCCATCTTCATGGGCCCCCACACGCCGGAAGCGGTCGGCGATTACCTGGCCGGTCCCAACCACACACTTCCCACCAGCGGCACCGCCCGCTTTGCCGGTGCCCTGAGCGTGGAGACCTTCATGCGACACACCAGCTTGATCCAGTTCAATCGCGCTGCCCTGGAGGCCACCGGACAGGCGGTCGTGACCCTGGCCGAGAGCGAAGGACTGCACAGTCACGCCGAGTCGGTGCGCCGGCGGCTGGGATGAGGCTGGGATGCGGGGCTGCCGCAGGCTGGATCAGCGCTTGACCAGATCGCGCACAGCGGCGACCCCCTCGTTGATTTCGCCCACCAGCACCTGGTCGGTCAGGTTCACGAACAGGCCGTTTTCGAGGACCCCTGGCAGGTTGTTGATCTCCTGCTCCAGACCGGCAGGGTCGCCGATGCCACCGGCAAAACGCACATCGAGCACCAGGTTGCCCTGGTCGGTGACCACAGGCCCTGCCTTCTTGACCGCCATGCGCAGCTGGGCCTCACCACCCATCTGGGCCAGCTGCCCCTGCACCTGGCGCCAAGCCCCAGGGAGCACCTCAACCGGCAGCAGGAAGCCCAGGTTGAGCCGCTCCACCAGCTTGGTGGAGTCCACCACCACCACAAAACGGTCGGCACGGCGGGCCACCAGCTTTTCCTGCACATGGCAGGCTCCACCACCCTTGATCAACTGGAACGAGGGGTCCACCTCATCGGCCCCATCGATCGCCAGGTCAATGCGCTGGATCGCATTCAAGCTCTTGAGCGGAATGCCCAGCTCAGCAGCGAGCACCTCGCCCTGAAACGACGTGGTCACGCCGGTGATGTCCTGCAGCTCACCGCGCTGGAGCCGCTCACCCAGAGCTTGGATCATCAGCGCGGCGGTCGAACCGGAACCCAGACCGACGACCATGCCGCTTTGGATCTGATCGGTGGCCGCCAGGGCGACGGCCTGTTTCATCTGGGTCTGCAGATCGGACATCGCACCAGTGCGCGGGTCGCGACCGTAGCAAGGTCTGCAGCAACGGTCACCTCGCTCAGCTGGGCAACGGCAGGGCTGCCGGACTGATCGACAGGTTGAGTTCGCGCGAGCCGCGGATCACCGTCACCGGCAGGGGCTGACCGAGGGTCGCCCGCTCGACCTGCTGCAGCAGGTCGCGGGGTTCGCGCACCGGCTGCGCGGCCACAGCCACCACCAGATCGCCGCGCCGGATCCCCGCGGATTCAGCCGGGCTGCCCTCGATCACCCGTTGCACCAGGGCGCCATCGCGCTCGGGCAGTTGCAACAGGGCCTCGGGATCGCGGTTGTTGTCGCGGGCCCGCCGGGCTGTCAGCGGCACCAGCTGCAGACCCAGATAGGGATGAACCACAGACCCGCCGCTGCTGAGCTGGGAGGCAACGCTGCGGGCCAGGTTGATCGGGATGGCAAAGCCCAGCCCGGCCCCGGGACCTGAGCGCACCAAGGTGTTAATGCCCACCACCTCGCCGACGGCATTGATCAGGGGGCCCCCTGAATTGCCGGGGTTGATGGCGGCATCGGTCTGGATCAGATCCAGCCGTTTATCGGCAAAGCCCAAGGTGTTGATGTCGCGGTGCAGGCTGCTGATGATCCCCAGGGTGACGGTGCGCTCGAGGCCATAGGGGCTGCCCAGGGCAATCGCCCAGTCGCCGACCTCGAGCGCCTCGGAATCGCCCAGCCGGGCTGCCTGCAACTCCCTGCTGCCGGCGATCCGCACCACCGCCAGATCGGTGACCGGATCCGCCCCGACCACCGTGCCGTCCCGCTGCTGACCGTCAGCAAGGGTCACCTCGACCCGATCCACCTGATCCACCACATGGGCATTGGTCAGGACAAGCCCTTTGGCGGCATCAAAGATGACCCCCGATCCCTGCCCCCGCTCCCGCAGGCTGCCGGAGGGATCGCCGAACAGATCGCGCAGCATCGGATCGAGCAGGGCCGGGTCAAAGGGCTGCCGGGCCACCGAGCGCTCGGTGTCGATGCGCACCACTGCAGGAGCCACCGCCCGCGCCGCATCGGCCACAAAACTGTGGCCCGGCCCTGGCGCCGCTGGCCCCTCGTCGGCACCCACCGGGGCCGTGAACGGGACCAACCACAGCGCTGCCCCGACCAGGCAGGACAACAGGACGGACCAACAACGGCGACTCACCACAACCTCAACATCCGGTGTGCGGGACGGCGCTACGCCTGGCGACGCTAGTGGTCTCGAAGGCCGACCAGCGCAGCAAGCGCTGCTGCAGGGCGCCGCTGGGGCTGCAGTCAACCAACCGACCCCCGGGATCCTGAGGGCGGCCAAGCGGGCAGGGTTGCACCGGCCCAAAGGCACACAGGCTGGATGGGCAGCCCAGCAGGGCCACCTGCGGTTGCCCCGGCAGCGTTCCCTGCCAGTGCTGATGGATGTGGCCGAACAGCACGGCCCTGAGCTGAGGTTCGCCCTGAAGCACGCGCCACAGATCGGCCGCATCGACCAGGGCCATGGCATCAAAGCCAGCATCGCCGATCGGCACCGGCGGGTGATGCAACGCCACCAGCAACGGCACCCGCCGGCGGTGGGCCAGCCGATCGTTGAGCCAGGCCAACTGGTTGGCGCCGAGCCAACCCGCATCGCAACCGGCGCGATGGCTGTCGAGCAGCACCAGGTCGACACCGGCCAACGGCACCAGCGCCGGGGCCACGGCGCCGTGGCGACCCAGCACCGAACGCATCAGCTGGGGATGGTCGTGATTGCCTGGCAGGAACGCTGCCTGCACTCCCAACTCGCCCAGACAGTCGCGCAACAGGGCGTAGCCCGACCAGCTTTCGTCATGGCATAGATCGCCGCTGATCAGCAGCAGATCCACCGGCGGGCCCTGCTCCTGGGCCTGGGCCAGGGCCTCGAGGGCACCGGAACGCAGCTGCTGCCAGGGCTGGCGACCGCGGCAGTAGCCCCTGGGATCGGCCAGCAGATGGGGGTCGCTGAGCTGAAGCAGACGCATGCCCCTAAGTTGCATGGTCGTGCTCAACCTGGCCATGGCCTCGATTCCCCCCGGCAGCCGTCAACGCTGCAGCCTGTGCCAGGTGGAGATTCAGGGCATGGCCGGCGGCCAGGACCTGGTGTATTTCAGCCATGGCGGTCCGGGCAGCCGGGCCAA
>JBJOHB010000010.1:0-9450 GCA_046047915.1 Cyanobacteriota bacterium | reverse complement strand
CATCGAGGCCCAGGGTCGGTTCATCGAGAAAGAGCACCTGGGGGCTGTGCAACAGCGCCGCCAGCAGCTCGGCCTTCATGCGCTGCCCCAGCGACAGCTTGCGCACCGGGCGGGTCAGCTCCTCCCCCAGCTCGAGCATGTCGGCCAGTTCGGCGATGCGTCGGGTCGCCGCCGCGTCGCCCAGGCCATAGACGGCGGCATTGACCCGCAACGAATCCATGGGCGGCAGATCCCAGATCAGCTGCTGTTTCTGACCCATCACCAGGGTGATCTGCTGCAGAAAGGCCCGCTGCCGCCGCCGCGGTTCGAACCCCGCCACCCGCACCAGCCCAGCGCTGGGGTGGATGAGGCCGCACAGCATCTTGAGGGTGGTGGTCTTGCCGGCGCCGTTGGCCCCGAGAAACCCCACCATCTCGCCAGGGGCGATCGCAAAGCCCAGGTCGCGCACCGCCGCCACCTCACGGGTGCGGCGACGCACAAAGTGGCGCAGGGTGCCCGCCAGGCCGGGCTGCTTGCTGGCCACCCGGTAGGTCTTGCTGAGGCCCTCGACCTGGATCATGCCGCTGGCCGTTCTGTTGCTGACCATGGTCATCACCATGGTCACATTGCCAAGGACCGCCCAAACCTTAAAGCGACCAGCTGCTTCGAGCGGCCGTGTCTAGCCTGGACGTCGTGCCTGACCCCATGGACGCGCGTCAGTCGCCGCAGCATCGCCGCCCCCTGTTGATTGCCGTGGCGGTGCTGATCGCCGCGGGCGCGGTCGCCTTTGGGGCGTTGCAACACCAGCAGCGCCGCCTCGAGCAGCAGCGCCAGCAGCAGACCCTGCTGCCGCGCCGCGTCGCCGCCATCGGCCGGGTGGAGCCGCTGGATCGGGTCGTCAAGGTGTCGGTTCCGAGCTCCTTGAGCAACGACGCCGTGCGCCAGATCCTGGTCCAGGAGGGTCAGGCCGTGGTCAAGGACCAACCCCTGGCGATTCTGGACAGTGCGACCAGCCTCGACAAGACCACCCAGGAAGCCGCCGCCGCCGTTGGCGTGGCCCAGCGCAAGCTGAACGCCCAGACCAGCGTCATTGCCAAATACCGGGCCGAACTGGCCCAGGCCGAGGTCGAACTGCGCCGTTACAGCCAGCTCTATGCCCAGGGGGCCAGCAGCGCCGAGCAACGGGACCGGCGCGCCACGATCCGCAGCACCAGCCAGGCCAACCTGGACCAGGCCGTGGGCGACCGCGAGACCCTGGCGGCCGAGCTCGCCGAACGCCGGGCCACGCTGGCCCGCGACCGGGCCGAACTGGCCAAGGCGACCATCCGCGCCCCGTTTGCCGGCACGGTGTTCAAGATCAACGCCTACCCCGGCGACAAGGTCGGCGATGACGGCCTGCTCGAGATGGGCGACAGCAGCCGCATGGGCGTGATCGCCGAGGTGTATCAAACGGACCGCCCCGAGATCATGGTGGGGCAGCGGGTGACGATCAGCGCCGACGGCTTCAGCGGTCGCACAATGGCCGGCCAGGTCGTCGAGATCGCTCGTCAGGTCAGCCGTCAGACCGTGTTCAGCGGTCAGGCCGGCGAAAACCTGGACCGGCGGGTGTTCGAAGTCAAGATCGGCCTGGCCCCCGAGGCCGCAGCGATGGCCAGCCTGACCAACTACCTGCAGGTCAACGTGCTGTTCGAACCGCTGACCGCCCAGCAGCGCCAACAGCAGCAGCAACGGCGCCAGCAGCTGATCGAGGCCCAGCGCCGCCAGCAGAGCGGCCTGACCCAGCCGGCCCGTCCCTGAGCCTGAGGCGATGACGCTGCACCACCTGCTCCATCGCACCCCCCTGGCCTGGCGCCAGGCGACCCACCGGCCGATGCGGCTGGCGGCGGCGATCGCCGGCGTGAGCTTCGCCAACGTGCTTGTCTTCTTTCAACTGGGGCTGTCGGGGGGCCTGTACGACAGCCAGAAGCGGCCCATTCAGCAACTGAACGGCGAGCTGGTGATGGTCAGCGGTCGCTACCTGTACCTGGGCGAACAGCTCAACTTTCCCAGGGCCCGCCTGACCCAGGCCCTGGGGGTGCAGGGGGTGCGCAACGTGGCGCCGCTCAATCTGGGGGTCAGCGAATGGCTCAACCCCCAGACCCGCCAACAGAAGCAGGCCATGGTGTTCGGCGTCGCACCCGAAAATCCTGCCCTGCGCCTACCCGAACTGCTCAACCAAACGGCGCTGTTGCAGCGCAGCGACAGCCTGCTGTTTGACACCCGCTCCAAGCCCAATGCCGGACCTGTGGTCGCCGAGGTGCAGCGCCATGGCTACTACGACACCGAGCTGCGGGGTGTGCGGGGCCGGGTGGTGGGCTTGTTCACGATGGGACTGACCTTTGCGGCCGACATCAACCTAATCACTTCGGCAACCAACTTCAAGAACTACTTTCCTGATCAGAGCGCCGATGACATCCAGATGGGCGTCATCCAGTTGGACCCGGGTGTCGATCCACAACGGGTCAAAGCGACCCTCGAGAGCTTTCTCGACCCCTCGGTCAAGGTTTACACCATCCCTGAACTCTCAGCCGTCGAGGTCAATTACTGGCGCCACAACTCCTCGTTTGGCGTGATCTTTGGGCTTGGCGTACTGGTCGGCCTGGTGGTCGGCGGCATCATCGTCTACCAGATTCTCTACTCGGATGTCAGCGATCACCTGAGCGAGTACGCCACACTCAAAGCGATGGGTTACGACGACAATTTCGTTGTCAACATCATTTTGCAGGAATCACTGATCCTGGCGGTGCTGGCGTTTGCCCCGAGCCTGGTGCTGTCGCTGGGTCTGTACGGCTTTCTGGCCCGCTCCACCTCACTGATGGTGGTGATGACGGCCGGACGTGCCGTGCTGGTGTTCGGCTTCACCCTGGCGATGTGCGGCATCTCGGGCTGGCTGGCCACCGGCAAGCTGCGCCGGCTCGACCCAGCCGAGATCTTCTGAGATGGACGAACCGCTGATCGCGGTCGAGCATCTCGACCATGCCTTTGTCGAAGCGGGCATCGCCAAGCAGGTGCTCAGCGACATCAACCTGACGGTGCATCCCGGCGAGATCGTGATCCTGACCGGGCCCTCGGGCTCGGGCAAGACCACCCTGCTGACCATGCTGGGCGGCCTGCGAGCGGCCCAGAGCGGCAGCCTGCGGGTGCTGGGCCAGGAGCTGCTGCAGGCCGAACGGCCCACGCTGACCCGCCTGCGGCGCCAGGCCGGCTTCATCTTCCAGGCCCACAACCTGCTGCCCTACCTGAGCGCCCTGGCCAATGTGCGCCTGGGACTCGAGGTCCACGACCAGTGGCTGGACCGGGGCCAGAACGCCATGGATCAGCGCGCCGCCGCGGTCCTGGCCCAGGTGGGCCTGGCCGATCGGGCGTCCTATTTCCCCGAGAAACTCTCGGGCGGGCAGAAGCAACGGGTCGCGATCGCCCGCGCCCTGGCCGCCTCGCCCCGGTTGCTGCTGGCCGACGAACCGACCGCAGCCCTGGACCGGGAGTCGGGCCGCGACGTGGTCGAGCTGTTTCGCCAGCTGGCCGATCAGGAACGCTCGGCGATCGTGATGGTCACCCACGACAACAAAGTGCTCGACATTGCCGATCGCATCGTCAACCTCGAAGGCGGCCGGCTGGTGACTGCAGGCGCCTGAAGGCAGAGCGCGACAGAATGGATGTCAGACAGTCGGGGTTGGTGATGCCCCTTCCAACCTGGATCCCACGGCTTGGCCCCGCCATGCTGTCGATGGCCATGGCCCTGAGCCTGGTGGGTTGCGGCAACTGGGAACTTCCCGGCAGCCAAGCCCTGTTCATCTACATCCAGCATGGGGCCGGGAGCAACAGCAATGCGACCAGCAAATCGGCCGACGAGGATCTGGAACTGCAGATGCTGCTGCAGGACCTGATCGCTCGCTATCGCCACAAGAATCCGAAAGCACGCATCCATGTACGCAGTTTTGCGCCCGATGATCTGGGCCCGGAAATGCGCCTGCGCCAGAGCAGTGGCCTAGGTCCTGATCTGGTGATCAGCGATGTCCAGGTTGCCTTCGAACTGCACGACCAAGGACTGACAACACCAGTCCGCATCCCCGCCGAGCGACTGAACAACATTGCTGCCCCCGTGATCCGCAGGTTCGAGGAGAACGGAGCTCTGCTGGCGCTGCCCTTTTCGCTTCAACCCCAGATCGCATGCTTCAACCGGCGCCGGATCGCCGAGCCACCCCAAAGCCTGCAACAACTGCTGGAACTGGCCGCCAGGGGCCACCGGGTGGGATTGCCGATCCAGATCAGAGATCTGGCCTGGACGGCCAGCGGCCTCGCCGCCGCTGAACAGCCCCTGCTGCTGGCCGCGATCCAAGCGGACCGCATTCCTGGCACACAGGAACGGGAGGCACACCGGGCACTGGGCGACTGGATCAACTGGATTCGCATGGCAAGCCTGCAGCAATATGTAGCCTTTGCCGACAGCAATGACGACCTCTACACACAATTTCTGGAGGGTCAACTGGACTGGATCCCGTGCCGCAGTCTTAAGGCCAAGTTGTTGCAACACAAACTCGGTAGCCAGTTCGGTGCCAGCCCATTACCTGGTCGCGCACCCAACCAGCCGGCTGCGGCAACGGTGAAACTACTGACCTGGAGCTTTGGCCACCATTCGAGCGAGATGCAGCAGCAATTGGCCAAGGATTTTGCATTATTCAGCCTCAATGAGGTCAATCAGAAAGAATTGATGCTAAAGACACAAACATCACTGCCGATCAACACCCAGGTGATGGTGCCGAGCAAGAGCTCGCAGTTGCTGGCAGCCATGGTGATCGGCCTGGACAATGGAATCCTGCTCGACTTCAACCGCAGGATGCTGATGCTCAACAACGGCGCAGGCAAACTGCAGACGTTGGTCAGGCAAGCGGTTCTGGGCGAAACAATCACCAATCACTTCAAGCCGACACCGGCCAAGCCCGGCAGACGCGCCAACCCATGATCAGTCTTGGCGATGAAATCAGCAGCTGGCTAGGGCTGCTGTTGCGCCCGTCGGTGTTGTTGCAATGGCTGCCTGGCTGTGCCCTGTCACTGGCCTATGTGCAATGGCTGCAACCGCGGCTGGCAGCGCGGGATGCAAACTGGCGCTGCCTGGGCGGCATCGGCCTGTGGCTGCTGCTGCTGTTGGTGGCCCTGCTGATTGGCATCGCCGGCCAACCCAATGGGCTGGCGTTCTACCTGAGCCAGCTCATCGGCATCTGGACCTTGCTCAGCCTGCTGCGTTCGCTCCTGCTGCTGCGCGGCGACCGCAGGGCCGTCAACACCCTTTTCACGCAGGTGGTACGGCCGGCGTATGCCCTGCTGGCATCCCTGGCCCTCCTCAACCAGATCGATGCCCTCTCCAGCATCAGCCAGATCGAGCTGGGCCGTTTTTTGGGCACACCGCTGACGCTCGAGTCGTTGCTGTTGCTGATCACCATGCCCTATTTCCTGGTGGTGGTCAGCCCCTACCCGGCGAAGGGCCTGTCCTGGTTGCTCCAGGCCCTGAGTGGCTTCAACCAGACCAGCCGCCGCGCGTCCGAGCTGGTGTTGCGTTACGTCTTGATCGGCCTGGGAGCGGTCTGGATACTCAACCGTATCGGCCTGAACACCACGGCCCTGGCGGCCATTGCTGGGGGTCTATCCGTTGGCTTGGGCATCAGCATCAAAGACGTGTTTGCCAATTTCGTCAGCGGCCTGTGGCTGCTGTTTGAAGGCTCGGTACGGCCCGGCGATGTGGTGGTCGTTGATGGTGACGCCTGCGAGGTGCGTCAACTGCATCTGCGTGCAGCCGTGCTATGGCGCGATCGCGACAACGCCGAACTGTTGGTTCCCAACCAGATTTTTTTCACCGACAAAACGATCACTTACACCGGCACCGACCGTCTGCGGCGCATTGAAATCCTAGTGGGCGCAGCTTATCGGCACCGCCCCAAAGATGTCTGCCAGTTGATCAACGAGACCATGGCCAGCTGCGAGGGAGTGCTCCACCAACCGGCACCAGCAAGCCTGGTGCAGGACTATGGGGAATCGGCGATCACCTACAGCGCCCGCTGTTGGATCAGCGACCCGATGCAAAGTGTGAACACGGCCAGCCGGGTCCGCAGCGCGATCTGGGATTGCTTTGAGGCCCACGGGATTGAGATCCCGTTCCCCCAGCGCGTGATCCAGTGGCCCCAGGCCCCCAACCAAGAGGCTGGGGGTTAAACCAACAACCCGCTCAGCCCAGATCGGCCAAGCGCTGCCGGGCCAGCTGGGCCTGGGCCTCGGCCTCGGCCAGGTTGGCGCGGCATTCGGCCACCACCTCGGGCGGCGCCTTGCCGGCAAAGTTGGGATTGGCCAGGCGGCCAGACAGACCCTTGATCTCCTTGTCAGCCTTGGCGATGTCTTTGTCGAGGCGGCCGCGCAGGGCCTCAAGGTCCACCAGGCCCTCGATCGGCAGCAACACCTGCAGCTCGCCGCTGACCCCGGCCAGGGCGCGTTGGGCGTTGCCGGCCGCGCGCTGCTGATCAGCCTCTGCAGGGCTCAACACAGCCACGCTGGCTGCCCGGGTGAGTGCCGTGATGTCAGGCGTGGCCTCGTCGAGCAAGGTTGCAAGCTCTGAGCGCCCCGTCACAAACTGGACCGGCGCGCTCTGGGATGGCTTAAGCCCGGCCACGGCGCGCAGGTTGCGCACCACACGAATCGCCTCGATCAGCTCGGCAAACGACGACTCGAGGTTGTCGTCAAGGGCAGCCATGTCGAGCTGGGGCCAAGATTGCAGCGCCAGAAACGTCTCGGCGGGCTGAGCCGTCAGGCCATGCCAGAGCTCTTCACTGAGGTGTGGCATCAGCGGATGCAGCATCACCAGCAGCTCATGGAGCACCTTGGCCAGCACCTGACGGGCGGTGCGTTGCTGGGCTGGATCCTGCAACCGCCGCTTGATCAGCTCCACATACCAATCGCACACTTCGTTCCAGGCGAACTCATACAGCCCCTTGGCGGCCTCACCGAGGCCATAGCCCGCATAACGCTCGGCGGTGTCGCGGTTGACCCGGGCCAGACGCGAGAGGATCCAGCGGTCGGCCAGCTGCAGAGCTGCTCCATCAGGTTCACCAAGGCTCGAAGGTGTTTCACCATCAAGGTTCATCAGCGCAAAGCGCGTGACGTTCCAGAGCTTGTTGGCGAAGTTGCGCGAGGCCTCGACCGTGGCCGAGGTGTCGCTCTTGCGGTCGTAGTCGAGGCGGATGTCCTGCCCCGCACCGGCCACCTCGCGCACCAGGGCAAACCGCAGCGCGTCGGCGCCGTAGCGCTCGATCAGCAGCAACGGGTCGATGCCGTTGCCCGCTGATTTGCTCATCTTGCGGTTGTTCTCATCGCGCACCAGACCGTGGATGTAGACGTCCCGGAACGGCATCCACGCCGCCGGGTCGCCATCACCGCCGCCACCCGCTGCGCCGCTGCCCATCAGGGCGCCGGCCATCATCGTCATGCGGGCCACCCAGAAAAAGATGATGTCGAAGCCCGTCACCAGGGTGCTGGTGGGATACCAGCGCTGCAGGTCAGCGCTGCCTGTATCGGGCCAGCCCAGGGTCGAGAAAGGCCAGAGACCGCTGGAGAACCAGGTGTCGAGCACATCTTCGTCCTGCTCGATCTCCGCAGCAGGGCCGTACTCCTCTTTGGCCTTCTCCAGGGCTTCGGCTTCGTTGCGGGCCACCACATAGGGCGTGGTGTCGGTGTACTTGCCTCCGGTTTCGCTGATCACGAACCAGGCGGGGATGCGATGGCCCCACCACAACTGGCGGCTGATGCACCAGTCGCGGATGTCGGTGAGCCAGTCGCGATAGACCTTCTCCCAACGCTCGGGGATGAAGCGGGGATCCTGCTTCTCGAGAGCTTCGCGGCAGCGGGCCGCCAATGGTTCAGTTTTGACAAACCACTGGGTGGAGAGCAGCGGCTCCACCGGCACCTTGCCGCGGTCGGAATAGGGAACGCTGTGGCGGTAGTCCTCCACCTTCACCAGCAGCCCTAGCGCGTCGAGCCCTGCCACCACAGCCTTGCGGGCCTCGAAGCGATCCAGCCCCTCAAACTGGCCGGCTTCGGCATTCATCGTGCCGTTCTTGCGCATCACGGTGATCTGGGGCAACCCGTGGCGCTGGCCGATCGCGAAATCATTGGGATCGTGGGCCGGCGTCACCTTCACGCAACCGGTGCCGAAATCCTTCTCCACGTGGTCGTCCGCCACGATCGGAATCTCCCGACCCACAAACGGCAGGGTGAGGGTCTGGCCCACCAGGTGGGCGTAGCGCTCATCGGTGGGGTTCACCGCCACAGCCGTATCACCCAGCATCGTTTCGGGGCGAGTGGTGGCGACCTCCAGGTGTCCCTCACCACTGCTGAGCGGATAGCGGAAATGCCAGAGGTGACCATCGACCTCTTTCATCTCCACCTCCAGGTCACTCACCGCCGACCCTGAAGCGGGGCACCAATTCACCAGGTACTCACCGCGATAGATCAACCCCTGCTCATGCAGTCGCACGAAGGCCTCCTTCACGGCCTCACTCAGCCCCTCGTCGAGGGTGAAGCGCTGACGCTTCCAATCCACCGAGTACCCCAGCCGCCGCAGCTGCCCAACAATTCGTCCACCGCTCTCGGCCTTCCACTGCCAGGCCCGCTCCAGGAAGGCTTCCCGACCCAGGTCGTGTCGAGTCTTGCCCTCCTCCTTGAGCTGCTTCTCCAGAATCGTTTGCACCGCAATCGAGGCGTGGTCGGTGCCGGGCAAGCAGAGCACGTTTTTGCCCGCCAACCGCTGATACCGCACGATCGTGTCGATCAAGGCCGTGTTGAAGGCGTGGCCCATGTGCAGGCTGCCGGTCACATTCGGCGGTGGAATCACCACCGAGAAGGGCTCGCCCTCGGCGCCAGGATCGGGATGAAACGCCCCCTGCTCCTCCCAGGCCTGCTGCCAGCGCGCTTCGGTGCCCACTGGGTCATAGGTCTTGGCGAGCTCAGACACAGCGAACAGGCAACACAGAGGCGCCATGCTCGCAAAGCACGGAAACCCATCAGAATCACCGCGATCCGGCTTGATTGCGTTGCGCCATCGCCGCTACCTCACCGTCGCCGCTCTCGGCCTCGCACTGTCGGGCTGCAGCCAGATCAATGCACCCCTGCCCGTCAACCTCTATCTGGCAATTGGCGTGCCCGATTCGCGCACGATTACAGAAGAAAGCCATCGCTTTTTTCGTCAACGTGTCGATCTGGTGGTGAACGAGTTCCAGCGCATTCACCCCAACATCAACGTGCAACTGGCGGTGTACCCGGAGCACGCGTTGGTGGATCGCATCCAGAAACGCAATAGCGCTGAACTCGGGCCCGACCTGATCCTGTCCGATGCCTATATCAGCCGTGAACTATTCAACAAGGGACTGACTGACCCGATCCCTGATCAAG
>JBJOHB010000009.1:0-4272 GCA_046047915.1 Cyanobacteriota bacterium | reverse complement strand
CGGATCATCAGGAAGTGCATGAGCATGAACACCGCCAGCAGCCAGGGCAGCACAAAGGTGTGCAGGCTGTAAAAGCGGGTGAGGGTGGCCTGACCGACGCTCTCGCCACCGCGCAGCAGCTCGACCATGAAATCGCCAACCACAGGCACAGCTGCAGGCACGCCGCTGACGATCTTGACGGCCCAGTAACCGACCTGATCCCAGGGCAGCGAGTAGCCGGTGACGCCAAAGCTGACGGTGATCACGGCCATGGTCACGCCGGTGACCCAGGTGAGCTCGCGGGGACGCTTGAAGCCGCCGGTCAGGTAGACGCGGAAGACGTGCAGGATCAGCATGAGCACCATCATCGAGGCGCTCCAGCGGTGGATCGAGCGAATCAGCCAACCAAAGCTGACGTCGGTCATCAGGTGCTCGACCGAGGCGTAGGCCTCGACGACCGTCGGCTTGTAATAGAAGGTCATCGCGAAGCCGGTCGCGAACTGGATCAGGAAGCAGACCAGCGTGATGCCGCCCAGGCAATAAAAGATGTTGACGTGCGGCGGAACGTACTTGGCCGAGATGTCATCGGCGATCGCTTGGATCTCAAGGCGCTCCTCGAACCAGTTGTAGACGGGGTTCGATCCCCCGGGGTTTCCGGCTGGAGTGTTGGCCATGCAACTGGCTTGATGGGTTGCGAGAGTCTACGCAACGCATCGAGCCGGCCGTGAGCCCCAGTCCCTTTGCAACACGGCAGCGCCACCGGGGGTTGGCCCTGCTGCTGACCCTGCTGCTGGTGCTGGTGCTGGTCGCCCCCGGCGGCAGCGCGCTGGCCCTGAACGATGCCCAGCAGCTGGTGGTCGAGGCCTGGCGCCTGGTCAACCAGAGCTACGTGGACCCGCAGCGGTTTGAGCAGGTGCAGTGGAAACGGTTGCGCCAGAAGGCGCTGGAGCAGCCAATCACCACCTCGGCGGCGGCCTACGGGGCGATCGAGACGATGCTGGCTCCCCTGGGGGACCCCTACACCCGGCTGCTGCGGCCGGCCGACTACAGCGCACTGCAGTCCAACACCCAGGGCACGGTCAGCGGCGTGGGCCTGCAGCTGGGCCTGCGCAGCCCCGATCAACAGGTGGTGGTGATCGCGCCGCTCGATGGCTCTCCCGCTGCCGAAGCGGGCATCAGCAGCGGCATGACGGTGCTGGCGGTCGACGGCCGCTCCAGCGAAGAGCTGGGGCTTGAGGGCACCGCCAGCGGGCTGCGGGGCCCCAGCGGCAGCGAGGTGCTGATCCAGCTCGAAGACCCCAGCGGCCGCACCGTCGACCTGACCCTCGAGCGCCGCCAGGTGGATCTGCGCCCGGTGCGCAGCAAACGCCTGCGCAGTGGCAACCACACCCTGGGCTACCTGCGCATCACCCAGTTCGCCGAACCGGTGCCCGCCCAGGTGCACCAGGCCCTCGACGAGCTGAACGACAAGGGGATCGAGGCCCTGATCCTCGATCTGCGCAACAACTCGGGCGGCCTGGTCAGCGCCGGCCTGGCAGTGGCCGACCAGCTGCTGGCCGGCGCCCCGATCGTCGAGACCCAGGCCCGCGACGGCATCGGCTCGCCGGTGGTGGCGGGCCCCGCCCAGGTCTATGGGGGGCCGATGCTGACCCTGGTCAACGGCGGTACCGCCAGCGCCAGCGAGATTCTGGCGGGGGCCCTGCAGGACGACGGCCGCAGTGCGCTGCTGGGCAGTCAGACCTTTGGCAAAGGGGTGATCCAGAGCCTGATTCCCCTGGGTGACGGCAGCGGCCTGGCGGTGACCGTGGCCCGCTACCTGACCCCGGGCGGCCGCGACATCCAGAACCAGGGGATTAGCCCCGACGTGGCCCTGAGCGGCGCCGAACCGCTGAACCCCGGCGACGACGACGACGGCTGGCTCGAGCAGGCCGAACGCCTGCTGGTGCAGCAGCTCGAAGCCGCATGAGCAGCCGCACCTACCACGACCCGCTGCACGGCGCGATCCGGCTCGAGCACAGCGAGCCGGCCGAGGCCCTGGCGATCGCCCTGATCGACAGCGCGCCGTTTCAGCGGTTGCGCCGCATCCGTCAGCTGGGGCCGGCCTTTCTGACCTTTCATGGGGCCGAATCAAGCCGCTTCACCCACTCGCTGGGGGTGCTGCACCTGGCGCGGCTGGCCCTGCAGCAGCTGGAGCGGCAGCAGAGCGACCTGGCCAAGCATCGGGGGCTGTTGTTTGGGGCGGCCCTGCTGCACGACGTGGGGCACGGTCCGCTGAGCCACAGCGGCGAAGAGATGTACGGCCTGCATCACGAAGCCTGGTCAGCCCGACTGGTGCGCGAGCATCCCGAGATCCACGGCCTGCTCGAGGCCCACCAGCACGGCCTGGCCGAGCAGGTGGCGACGCTGCTGGGTCGCGGCCAGTGCGCCCAGGCGGCCATCGGCGCCCTGGTGAGCAGCCAGCTGGACTGCGACCGGCTCGACTACCTGCTGCGCGACAGCTACAGCACTGGCGCCAGCTACGGCCAGCTGGACCTGCAGCGCATCCTGGCGGCCCTGACCCTGGCGCCCGACGGCGGCCTGGCGGTGCACCCCAAGGGGCTGATGGCGGTCGAGCACTACCTGGTGGTGCGCAACCTGATGTACCGCAGCGTCTACAACCACCGGCTCAACGTGGTCTGCAACTGGTTGCTGAACCAGACCATCGCCACGGCGCGGCGGCTGGGGCAGGGCGCCATCTGGGCCGACGCCGTGATGGGCCGCTGGCTGTGGCACAGCGAGGCGCTCGATCTGGAGACCTTTCTGGCCAACGACGACCTGCGCACCGGCTACCACCTGCAGCGCTGGGCCGAAGACGGCCCAGACGAGCTGGCCGAACCCTGCCGCCGCCTGCTGCAGCGCCAGCTGCTCAAGGCCACCGATGTGAGCGCCCTGGCCCCGGCCGCCCGGCTTGAGCTGCTGGCTGTGGCCCGGCGCCTGGCCGAGACCGCCGGTCTGGTCAGCGAGCGCTGCTGCGGCCTGCAGCAACGCCAGAGCCGCGGGTACCACCCTTACAAAGGTGGGCTGCGGCTGTGGGACGGCGTCCAGCTGCAGGCGCTCGAGCAGCGCTCGGCCCTGGTGCAGAGCCTGTGCGTCAGCAGCGAACTGGCCTGGCTGATCCACCCCGCCGAGGTGGGACCCGAGCTGCGGCAGCGGTTGCGGAGCCTGGTCGAGCACCCCTAGGCTCGTGGCCATGGCCCAGATCAGCCTGCGCGAGGGGCCCGACCAGCCTCGCCCCCTGGAGCAACTTCAGGCGCTGCTGGCCGACGCCCAACTGCAGAACAGCCTGCCGGCCGCTGGCCCGCTGACCCTGGCGTGCGGCGACTGGAGCATTGGCGTCAACGAGCTCAGGGGCCTGCAGCAATCCCTGGCCGAGGCAGGGCTGGTCTTGCAGCGCCTGGTCAGCAGTGCCCCCGGCACGCGGGTGGCGGCGGCCGCCCTGGGCCTGGCCTGGGACGCGCCCGACCCCTCGCCCGACCCCGCCGGTGCCGCGCCCGATGACGGCGACGAGGCGCCGGCGCTGCGCATTCACCAGGGCACCCTGCGCTCGGGCGACCACCTGCACAGCGACGGGTCGCTACTGGTGCTGGGGGATGTGAATCCAGGGGCGCGGGTCGAGGCCGGCGGCCATGTGCTGGTCTGGGGCACCCTGCGGGGGGTGGCGCATGCGGGCTGCAACGGCGACACCAACGCCCGCATCACCGCCCTGCAGCTGCGGCCGGTGCAGCTGCGCATCGCCGGCGCCGTGGCCCGCGGCCCCGACGAGCTGCCGGTGGCGGGGTTTGCCGAGCAGGCGCTGCTGGTCGACGGCCAGATCACGATTGAGCCGGCGGCGCCGCAGTGGCCCCTGAGCTGAGCTCAGCGGTTGATGATCCCCAGGGCGCCCAGCACGCCGGCGATCGCCATGAACCACAACGGCGAGATGCGGGTGCGCAGCATCAACGCGCAGACCACCAGCGAAACGATCACCCCCGGCACGCTGAGCTGGCCGGCACGGGTGACATCGGCTGTTTTAAGGATCTTGAGGCCGACGGCAAACAGAATGCCCAGGGTGATCGGCCCCAGGCCCCGCTCAAAGGCGTGACGCCAGGGCGAGTGTTCCATCTGGCGCCAGCTCAGGCAGGCCATTACCATCACCAGGGTCGACGGCAGCAGGATCGCGATCTCGGCGCCGTAGCCGCTGAGCAGGGCCCAGAACGGGCCCTCGGGCCAACCGGCGCCCAGACCCAGCAGGCCGACGATCATCGAGCTGGGGCC
>JBJOHB010000008.1:0-25649 GCA_046047915.1 Cyanobacteriota bacterium | reverse complement strand
CCAACGTGATCGGCATGGGGCTGTTTGCCGATGGCGGCCGTCTGGCCAGCAAGCCCTATGCCGCCAGTGGCAACTACATCAAGCGGATGAGCACGTACTGCCAGGGCTGCCGTTACGACGTGAAGCAGCGGCATGGTGCGAAGGCCTGTCCGTTCAACAGCCTCTACTGGGACTTCCTGGATCGCCATCGGGAGGAGCTGCGCCGGAATCCACGCATGGCGCTGGTGATGAAGCAACTGGAGAAGTTGCCGGATGCAGAGCTGGAGCTGATTCGAGCCGCGGCTGAGCAGCACCGCAGCGCAATGGTTACAACAGCTGCTTGACAGGGGCGGCCCTGCAGCGGATCCTGGGCTCCCACCAGATATGGGTCCATGACCGAGCGCTCCACCACCACTAGTGCAAGTCAGGTGGAGCTGCATGCCCTGGATGTGGAGCTGCCGGTGGACCTAGCGCAGGCCGTTGAGGGCTATGTCGCCCAGCGGCCGGGCCTTGATCCCGCCCGTCTGCTGCAGACCGCGCTGGCCCAGTTTTTGGTGCAACAGGGTGGTGCCCGGCCGGAAGTGCGCGAGCTCTACCTTGATGGCCTGTTTGGCACCGGTTTGTGATCGCACCCCTGGCCGCCCTTCCGCCTGAGGCCTACCTCTGGTTCAAAACCCTCCACATCGTCGGTGTGGTGGTTTGGTTCGCCGGTCTCTTTTATTTGGTGCGCCTGTTCATCTATCACCGCGAAGCCGAGGAGCTGGAACCGGCGCTGCGGGAGCCCTTCCAGGCCCAGTACGGCCTGATGGAGAAGCGGCTGGCCAACATCATCACCACCCCCGGCATGGTGGTGGCCGTGGTCTGTGCAGCCGGCTTATTGCGTGTCAACCCGGCCTGGCTTCATCAGGGCTGGATGCACGCCAAACTGGCTTTTGTGGGCGCACTGCTGGTGTACCACTGGTTCTGTTACCGGCTGATGGACCAACTGCAGCAGGGGCGATGCCGTTGGAGCGGGCGCCAGCTGCGGGCCCTCAATGAGCTGCCAACCCTGCTGCTGGTGATCGTGGTGATGCTGGTGGTGTTCAAGAACCAGTTCCCCACCGGTGCGGCCACCTGGTTCATCGTTGGGTTGGTGGTGTTCATGGCCGCCTCGATTCAGTTCTATGCCCGTTGGCGCCGCCTGAGGGCTGAGCAGCAGCAGGCGACTGCGGTGAGCGGGTCATGACCTGGCAGCACAGCCACCCTTTGGTGCCTGTGCTGCGGGATGTCTCCCCCAGCTGCTGCCCAACACGGCTCAACTTTCACTGCCACACCGTCTGCAGTGACGGCAGCCTGACGCCAGAGGATCTGGCCCGTCAGGCCGTGGCCATCGGTCTCGAGCACCTGGCGGTGACCGATCACCACAGCACAGCTGCCCATCGCCCGATCGCCGCCTGGTTAGAGGAGGCGGCCGCCGCGGGACAGACCGTGCCGCGCCTCTGGCGCGGTGTCGAAATCAGCGCCCTGCTCGACGGTTGCCTGGTGCATGTGCTCGCCCTGGGCTTCGCCGAGCACCATCCAAGCCTCGAGCCCTACCTGCAGGGCAACAGTCAGATCGGGGCCGCACTGCGGGCCGAAACCGTGTTGGAGGCGATTCATGCCGCCGAGGGCCTGGCCTTGTTGGCCCACCCCGCCCGCTACCGGTTGCCGTTCAAGCGTCTGATCGCTGCGGCGGCAGCCCTGGGCTTTGACGGGGCCGAAGCCTGGTACGACTACACCATGGGGCCGCGCTGGCAGCCAACGGATCTGGTCTGCGACGCCATTGCCGGCGATCTGGTGGATCGTGGCCTTTTGATGAGTTGTGGGACCGACACCCATGGCCTTGACCTCTGCGGCCGCTAGGGTTTGGCGAGCTTTTTCGCCTCGCCGATGGGTCTGTTCGATCGTCTGCTCGGTTCCAAGGCAGCCACCAATGCTGCTGAGGCCAATGCCCCCAAGAAACCCGACAACACGTTCTTTCTGGAGCCTGAGGCCTCCAGCAGCCTGGGGGACGTGTCGTTCATGAAGCGCTCCAACACGATCCGCCGCACCTTCCCGGGGACCGCTGACAACCCTGGCACCAAGGAAATGGTGGCCGAAGTGGCCTCGATGGAAGCCCGCCTCGAAAAGGTCAGCGAAGGGCTGCCCGGTGGTGAGACCGCCGAACAGGAGATCAACCTGACCGGTGGCGTGCCCAAGCCGGTCAAGAAAACATTTGCGCAGCAGCTGAGCCAGGCCGAGCTGGAGCAGCGCATGAAAGGCTCTGCAGTCGGTGTCAACGTGATCGGCGGTCCAGCTGCCATCAAGAAGGACAAGGAGCAGCAGGAAGCGGCTCAGACCCAACCCCAGATCAGCCAGCAAGGGGCCAAGCCCGGTGCCATCGACCCGTTCAAGGCGATGGCCAAGGATCTGCGCTCCTGATCGCCGCAGCTGGCTTGGCTGGGCCAGCTTCGGTCAGTGCTTCGCTCTCGCGCACCAGCTGCCTGAGGCGTTCAAGCTGATCGGGACTGGCTCCTTGCCATAAACCACGGTTGTGGGCCTCCAGCAGTCGTTCACCCATGTCGCGCAGGGCCCAGGGATTGCTGAGCTCAAGCCTGTGGCGGACTGCTGGATCCTCAAGCCAGGCCTGCTGGATGGCCCCATAGCCCCAATTCGGTGCCCGGCCCGTGCTGGCGTCGTAGGCAAACAGATAGTCCAGGCTGGCGGCCATTTCGAAGCCGCCTTTGTAGCCGTGCTCTCCCATGGCCGCAATCCAACGTGGGTTGAGCAAGCGTGAGCGCAGCACCTTGTCGAGCTCCCGTTCCAGACGGTGCAGTCGCGGTCGCTGCTGGCGGGCGTGATCGCCAAACCAGAGCGCAGGTGCCTGACCCTGCAGCTGTTCGGCGGCAGCGCTAAGGCCGCCCTGAAACTGGTAGTAGTCATCGGAATCGAGCAGGTCGTGCTCGCGGTTGTCCTGGTTGTGCAGGACCACCTGCACAGCCCGCAGCCGTTGTTCCAGCCCAGGCCGATCGCCACGGGCTTCGATCGTTGTGGTGGTCGCTCCCGATCCATCGGTAACGCTGTCGTAGCGCCAGCTGCTCCATTGCAGAAACGCCTCGCCCAGCTGGTCGCGGCTCTCCCATTGACCGCTGTCGATCAGGGCCTGCAATCCGGCTCCGTACGCCCCGGGGGCACTGCCATAGACACGCCCGGCGTGCCCGTCACGACGAGCAGCCTCGGCCAAGGGGTTGTCGCCAGGGGCTTCCTCCTGGGCGGCCACCAACGCACAGGCGCGGTTGAACAGGGCCACCAGCTGGGGAAAGGCATCGCGGAACAACCCCGAAATGCGCAGGGTTACATCGACCCGGGGCCGTTGCAGCAGGCTCAGGGGAATCAGCTCCAGATCGACCAAGCGCCGCGTCGGTCCGTCCCAGACCGGTCTGACCCCCAACAACGCGAGGGCCTGGGCGATGTCCTCGCCGCCATTGCGCATGGTGGCTGTGCCCCAGACGCTCAGCGCCAGGGTTCTGAGCGGATCCCCCTGCTCCTGCAGGTGCAGCTCGAGCAGCAGCTCAGCGCTGCGGCGGCCCAGGTCCCAGGCGGTTTCGGTGGGCAGTCCGCGCAGGTCGACGCTGTAAAAGTTGCGACCCGTCGGCAGCAAGTCGGGGCGACCACGGGTCGGTGCGCCGGCCGGTCCGGCTTGGATCCGTCCACCGGCCAGTCCATGCAACAGGGCCTGGCGTTCGGCCTCGCCACAAGCGCGCAACCGCGGGATCAGCTCCTGGCACAGATGCTGCCGACAGGCTTCGCTGGCCGGGCCGGGCGCAGCCGGTGGCATCAGCTTGGTCTGGTCTGCAGCGTTCCAGGCCTGGTTGATCAGCTCCAGGGCCTGGGCCTCGAGCCAGGCAACCCCATCGCCGACCTTGCGCAGGGCTGGGGCGCTGTTCTGGCCGTTGGCCTGCCCTTGCAGCTGCAACAACCGCTGCTTGTCAGCAGGGGCCAGGGGTTGCTCCTCGGGGTCGGCCCAGGGGTCGAACTGCAGGCCCTGGTCGAGCGCCAGGGCCTGGGTGAGCCCCCGCAAGCCTGCCTGGGGGGCTCGCGCCAGACAGAGCAGGAGCTCGCAGGCACGCTGCGCGTCCGGCAGGGTGCCATAGGTGTGCAGCCCAAGACGAATCTGGGCCTCCTTCAACTCGCACAGGTAGCCGTCGGCCGCGTCGAGCGCGGCATCCAGGTCGTCGGGCTGCTGCGGCAGCAGATTGAGCGCTCCGAGCTGATCGGCCAGGCGCTTGCGCAGCGGTAGGGCCCGTTCACTACCCAGGGCGCGGGCCTCCCAGTACTCATCGAGCAGGGCCTCAAGCTCGAGCAGGGACCCGTGCAGTCCGGCGCGGCCCAACGGTGGGGTCAGATGGTCGAGGATCACGGCCTGGGCCCTGCGCTTGGCCTGGGACCCCTCGCCCGGATCGTTGACGATGAAGGGGTACAGGTGGGGCAGGGGTCCCAGGGCTAGCTCGGGGAAGCACTGCTCCGACAGCCCCAGGGCCTTGCCGGGCAACCATTCGAGGTTGCCGTGCTTGCCCACGTGCACGACGGCCTGGGCGCCAAAGGCTTGGCGCAGCCACAGGTACTGGGCCAGGTAGGCATGGGTCGGTGGCAGATCAGGGCTGTGAAAGGTGGTCGCTGGGTCCCGGTCGTAGCCGCGGGCAGGCTGGATCAACACCGCCACATGCCCCAGTCGCAGGCCCCTGATTGGAAAACAGGGCTCGCCCGAGGGACCAGAGGCGAGCGAGGGATCGGCCGCGGGGGGACCCCACTGCTGCTCCAGGCGGCGGCGGGCCACCAGCGGCAGGCTCGTGTACCACTGGCAGTAAGCGCTCAGGGGCAGCCGATCCATCGGTGCCAGGTGGTCGCTCTCGGGGTCGTTGCTGCGTCCAGCCAGCAGCGCCGCAATCAGCGCGTCTCCCCCCTCAGGTGGGGTAGGCAGGGTGTAGCCGGCGTCGAGCAGCCACTGCAGCATCAGGGCGGTGCTGGCCGGGGTGTCCAAGCCCACGCCATTGGCCAGGCGGCTGTTGCGGGTCGGATAGTTGGCCAGCACCAGGGCGATCCGCCGCTGGGCTGCCGGCGTGCGGCCCAGGTTGATCCAGTTGCGGCAGAGCTGGACGATCCAGTCCAGCCGCAAGCGATCGGGTTGGTAGTGGTGCAGTGACGAACCGATGCCGGGACCGCTGCCGTTGCCCTCGCCCGGCGGATCCGGTGGCGCGATGCTCTCCTTGAAGGCGCCGACCCGGGTGGTGAGCCGGCCATCGAGTTCGGGCAGGGCCACCTGCAGGGTCAGATCGAGGGGGCTGAGGCCGATGCTGCTGGCCTCCCAGGTCCCTCGGCTTTGGCTGCTGGCCAGCACCTGCAGCACCGGCACCCCCAGGCCATCCCACAACGGTGCCCCCAAGCCGGCCTCGTCGAACTGCACCGAGGCGAAGGCGGTGCCGCAGAGCACCGCCTCGACCTGTTCACGCGCCAGCAGCCGCCCCACGCCGTCGGCGACCCCGGCATCCCGCAGACCGCTCACCCACAGCGCGCGGGGGGCCAGGCCGTGGCTGCGCAACGCTGCCAGCAGGGCCTCCATCCAGGCGGTGTCATCCGCCTGCAGCAGTGCCCGGTACAGCACCACCCCGACCCGAGGACCGGGCTCATCACGCCAGTCGTGGGGCAAGGGATCGGCCTGGGGCAGCGGTTCGGGCCAAGGCACCGCTGCACCGCGCAGCAGGCCGGACAGGGCCTCGAGCACGCGCGCCAGATTGACCTCACCACCGGCGCGCCAGCAACGGGCCAGGGCCTGTGCCAGCCGGGGCTCGACCGTGCCCAGGGCGCTCAGAGCCTCGTCTTCGTCGGCTGTCCCCGCCAGCACCAGCAACTGACGCCCCTGGGCGTGGTTGGCCCAGAGCTGCAGTTGTTCAAGGCCGTAGCTCCAGTGGCCCCGTCCTCCCAGCAGCCTGACGACCACCAGCCTGGCGTGGACCACGGTCGAGCTCAGGTAGTGATCCACCTGGGCCGGGTTGCTCAACGCCGCCAGATTCAGACCGCGCAGCTGCGTGCCCAACAACGCGGGTCGGGCTTCGGTCAGTGCCGCCAGAACCCGCAGGTCGGTGTCGGCACTGGTGAGCACCAACACCGGCGCCGGGGACTGTTCGACCAGCTGACCCCGTTGGTCGGGATCGTTGCTGCCGGGTTGGGCCGCAAGCCTGTGCATCGGCCCATCCTGCAGCTGCAGTGAGAAGATCGGGGCACATCAGGCCTGTTCAGCCGCCGCATCGCCCGGGAGCGCCATGCATCAGTTTCTGCCCTATGCCTGGTTCAAAGGCCGCTGCGTGCCGTTTGCGGAAGCCACCCTTTCGGTGGCCACCCATGCCCTGCACTACGGCACCGGTGCGTTCGGGGGCATGCGTGCCCTGCCCAATCCGGCCGATCGCCATGAAATCCTGCTGTTCAGAGCCGACCGTCATGCCAGGCGGTTGAGCCAGAGCGCCCGTCTCTTGCTGACAGAGCTGGCCGAAGAGACGATCCTGTCGGCGATCACAGCGTTTTTGCGCGCCAACAAACCCAGCACCCCCGCCTACCTGAGGCCGTTCGTCTACACCAGTGATCTGGGGATCGCCCCGCGGCTGCACAACATCGAGACCGACTTTTTGATCTACGGCCTGGAGCTGGGCGACTACCTCTCCCCCGAAGGTGTGAGCTGCCGCATCAGCTCCTGGTGCCGGCAGGAAGACCGCTCGTTGCCCCTGCGCGGCAAGATCAGCGGCGCCTACATCACCAGTTCCCTGGCCAAGACCGAGGCGGTGCAGAGCGGATTTGACGAGGCTTTGCTGCTCAACAGCCGCGGCAAGGTCAGTGAGGCCAGCGGCATGAACCTGTTTCTGGTCCGGGATGGGGTGCTGATCACCCCCGGGGTTGATCAGGACATTCTCGAAGGCATCACCCGCGCCAGTGTGCTGGAACTGGCCCGGGACATGGGCATCCCCACCCTGGAACGGCCAGTGGACAAGACGGAACTGTTCGTGGCCGATGAGGTCTTTCTCAGTGGCACTGCTGCCAAGGTGACGCCGGTGCGGCGGATCGAGTCGACCGATCTGCCGAGCCACAGGCCAGTGATGGACAGGCTGCGTGATCGGCTGACGGCGATCACAGAAGGCCGTGATTCCGCCTATGACCACTGGGTCACCCGCATTCGCCTCGACGCCTGATGACCAGCAGCACCAGCACTGTTGCCGCTGCCCAGCCGACGAAGGCCCGGCCTGGCTTTCTGGAGCGGTTGCATGACCCGCAGCGCCCGGTACTGGTGTTTGACGGTGCCACCGGCACCTCGTTGCAACAGATGGACCTGACCGCCGACGATTTCGGCGGGCCCGCCCTCGAAGGGTGCAACGAAAACCTGGTCTTCACCCGCCCGGATGCCGTCCAGGCGGTGCACCGCCAGTTTCTGGAGGTGGGGGCCGATGTGATCGAAACCGACACCTTTGGCGCCACCTCGCTGGTGCTGGCCGAATACGACATTGCTGAGCAGGCCTTTGCCCTCAACCAGCGGGCCGCCGAACTGGCCCGGGCCATGGCCGACGCCTACAGCACCCCTGATCAACCCCGGTTTGTGGCGGGCTCGATGGGCCCCACCACCAAGCTGCCCACCCTGGGTCACGTCGACTTCGACACGATGAAGGCCTCGTTCGCCGAGCAGGCCGAGGGGCTGCTGGCCGGCGACGTCGACCTGTTCATCGTCGAAACCTGCCAGGACGTGCTGCAGATCAAGGCAGCCCTGCAGGGGATCGAGGCAGCGTTCGCCAGGACCGGCCAGCGCCGGCCCCTGATGGTGAGCGTGACCATGGAAACCACCGGCACGATGCTGGTGGGCTCGGACATCGCTGCGGTGGTGGCGATCCTCGAGCCGTTCAACATCGATGTGCTGGGGCTCAACTGCGCGACCGGGCCCGAGCAGATGAAGGAGCACATCCGCTACCTGAGCGCCAATAGCCCGTTTGTGGTCAGCTGCATTCCCAACGCAGGCCTGCCCGAAAACATTGGCGGTGTGGCCCATTACCGTCTCACCCCCACCGAGATGAAGATGCAGCTGATGCACTTCGTCGAAGACCTGGGTGTTCAGGTGATCGGCGGCTGCTGCGGCACCACCCCGGCCCACATCGGCGCCCTGGTGGAGCTGGCAGGCGAACTGAGCCCGGCCGCGCGAGTGGTGAGGCGATCCGACCGCTCAGCCGAGGACAAGGCTGTTGATCCCCGTCCCCTGCTGTCGGTCGAACCCGCGGCCAGCTCGATCTATGGCACGACGCCGTATCACCAGGACAACTCGTTTTTAATCATCGGGGAGCGGCTCAACGCCAGTGGCTCCAAGAAGGTGCGCGAGCTGCTGGCCGCCGAAGACTGGGACGGCTTGGTGGCCGTGGCCCGCGGTCAGGTCAAAGAGAACGCCCACGTGCTCGACGTCAACGTCGACTATGTCGGTCGCGATGGCGAGCGTGACATGCACGCGCTGGTGAGCCGTCTGGTCACCAACGTCAACCTGCCGTTGATGCTCGACTCGACCGAGTGGCAGAAGATGGAAGCCGGTCTCAAGGTGGCCGGCGGCAAGTGCATTCTCAACTCGACCAACTACGAAGACGGGCCTGAACGGTTCTTCAAGGTGCTCGAGCTGGCCCGTGATTACGGCGCCGGCGTCGTGGTGGGCACCATCGACGAAGAGGGCATGGCCCGCACGGCCGAGAAGAAATTTGCCATCGCCCAGCGCGCCTACCGCGATGCGCTCGAGTTCGGCATTCCCGCCCATGAAATCTTCTACGACCCTCTGGCCCTGCCGATCTCGACCGGCATCGAAGAGGACCGGCTCAATGGCGCCGCGACGATCGAGGCGATCCGGCTGATTCGCCGGAACCTCCCTGGCGTGCACGTGGTGCTGGGTGTCAGCAACGTCAGCTTTGGCCTGTCGCCGGCGGCCCGCATTGTGCTCAACAGCGTGTTTCTGCACGACTGCTGCGAAGCGGGCATGGATGCCGCCATCGTCAGCCCAGCCAAAATCCTGCCCCTGGTCAAGATCAGCGAGGAGCACCAGCAGGTCTGCCGTGACCTGATCAATGACCGCAGGCGGTTCGAAAACGACGCCCCGGCCGGCAGCGGTGCCCCCTGCATCTATGACCCGCTGACGGAGCTCACCCAGCTGTTTGAAGGCGTCAGTGCCAAGGAGGCCCGGGCCTCAGGCCCGTCGCTGGCCGATCTGCCGCTTGAAGAGCGCCTCAAGCAGCACATCATCGATGGCGAGCGGATCGGACTGGAAGCAGCGCTCGATGAGGCCCTAAAAACCTACCCACCCCTGCAGATCATCAACACGTTCCTGCTCGACGGCATGAAGGTGGTCGGTGAGCTGTTCGGCAGCGGTCAGATGCAGCTGCCGTTTGTGCTGCAAAGCGCCGAAACCATGAAGGCGGCGGTGGCCCAGCTCGAGCCCCACATGGAGAAGCTCGAGGGTGAGAGCAGCAGCAAGGGCAAGTTTCTGATCGCCACGGTCAAAGGCGATGTTCACGACATCGGCAAGAACCTGGTCGACATCATCCTCACCAACAACGGCTACGAGGTGATCAACCTCGGCATCAAGCAGAGCTGCGAGGCGATCATCGAGGCCCAAATCAAGCATCAGGCCGACTGCATTGCTATGAGCGGTTTGCTGGTCAAATCGACCGCCTTCATGAAGGACAACCTGGAGGCCTTCAACGAGGCTGGCATCAGCGTGCCGGTGATCCTGGGGGGTGCCGCCCTGACGCCCCGGTTTGTTCATGGCGACTGCCGCGCGGCCTACAACGGCCAGGTGGTCTATGGGCGCGATGCCTTTGCCGATCTGCGCTTCATGGATGCCCTGATGGAGGCCAAGGGGGCAGACCAGTGGGACGATCGCGAAGGGTTTCTGGGCTCCATCCCCGATGGTCTGGGGCTTGGTCCCGCCGGTGGCGATGACGACGCCGCCAGCCAGCAGCAAGCCCAACCGGCAACGCCTGCAGAGGGGACCGAGGGAGCATCCGCCGGCGAGGCGCAGGCCCCGGTGGTCAGTGACGCCCGCTCCGAAGCCGTACCCGAGGAGCCGGCGCTGGCACCCCCGTTCTGGGGTGCTCAGGTGCTCAGCGAACGCGAGATCGATCTGGGTGAGGTGTTTGCCTACCTCGATCGCAATGCCCTGTTTGCCGGCCAGTGGCAGCTGCGCAAGAGCCAGCAGCAATCGCGCGAGGATTACGAAACGATGTTGGCCGACAAGGCCGAACCCGTGCTGCAGCAGTGGATGGCACGCTGCCTTGACGAGCAGTTGCTGACTCCACGGGTTGCGTATGGCTACTTCCCTTGCGGGCGAGCCGGCAATGCCGTGGTGCTGTTCGATCCCCAGGGCCTGGAGACCGCAGCAGCACCTGGGGCAGCCGGCCCTGAGCTGGGCCGCTTTGTGTTGCCGCGCCAACGCGGCGGCAACCGCTACTGCATCGCCGATTTCTACCGGGACCTGGCCACGGGAGCCGATGGCCAGCCGATGGCAACCGACGTGTTGCCGATGCAGGCCGTGACCATGGGCGAGCGCGCCACCGTCTTTGCCCAACAGCTGTTTGGCGCCGACCAGTACAGCGACTACCTGTACTTCCATGGCTTGGCGGTGCAGATGGCCGAGGCCCTCGCCGAATGGACCCACGCCCGCATTCGCGCCGAGCTGGGATTCGCCGATCCGGCTGCCATGCCCCTGCGGGATGTGCTGGCCCAGCGCTACCGCGGCAGCCGCTATTCGTTTGGCTATCCCGCGTGCCCCAATGTGGCCGATTCGCGTCAGCAGTTGGTCTGGCTGGACGCCGAGCGCATCGGTCTGTCGATGGACGAGAGCGAGCAGCTTCACCCCGAGCAGAGCACCACGGCACTGGTGGCGCTGCACAGCAAGGCGCGGTACTTCAGCGCCTAGCCTGGCCCTTCCCCAAGCAGTGTGCGCCATGGCGATTGCAGGACCTGACGGCGTCGACGCCGCCATCAAGGCCGGCGTGGACCTCGACGGCACCCCGATCCCGCCCGAGATGCTCGCCCTCTACAACGAGGTGATGGAGATGGAAAGCCAGCGCGCCCGCAGTGGCGTCAAGAAATCAATGCGCAACCGGATCGTCAAAACCGGAGCCAAGCACTTCGATCAGGCGAGCCTTGATGCCCGCCTGAAGGCCGCCGGTTGGGACGGTCTCAAGGACAAGGAGATCGCCTTCTTCTACGGCTGATGGGTCTGCTGACGCTTTGCGCTCAGCTGCACAGGTCCTCGAGGGTTTCGATGACCTCCTGCTGGAACTCCTCAAGGTCGGCTGAGTCGCTCAGGTCGATGCCCTCACCGGCGGCGTTCTGGGCCAGCTCCTGAAAATGGAAGGCCCCTTCGCCATGGGCCAGAAACTCCATGGCGGAGGGTTCACCGCTCTCTTTGTAGGCGTCGCAGAGGGCCAGAAAGGCCGCGTCTTCGGTGAAGTCCCAGCTCATGCAGCAATCGTGGCGAAGGTCGATCAAATCGAGATCTGAAAGACCTTTAACGCCTGACCCCCGGAATCCGTCAACCTCCCGGGCCAAGTTCGCTCCAGTCTCGTTGCCAAATCCCATGCCATCCAACGCCCTGAATGTGCTCGGACAGCCTTTGAGCGTCTGCGGTTGCGCGCCGATGACCGGCTGGACCCGCGACGGCTCCTGCCGCACCGATCCATCCGATCTGGGCCGCCACACCGTCTGCTGTGTCGTCAGCGAACAGTTCCTGAGCTACAGCCGGGCCCAGGGCAACGACCTCAGCACACCGGCGCCGGCCTACGGCTTCCCCGGGCTTAAACCGGGAGACCACTGGTGCGTCTGTGCCGCGCGCTGGCTCCAGGCCCATGAGGACGGTGTGGCCCCCCCGGTGCGACTGGAGGCCTGCGAACAGTCCACGCTGGAGCTGATCCCGCTGGAGCTGTTGCAGCGCTTTGCGGCCTGAACCGGCAGGACCCAGCGCCCCGGCTCTACCAGGGGATCGGCTGACCGTCCCAGGCCCAGAAGCCACCGCTGTGGGCCGCTGTGAGGCCAGCAAGCACCTGCAGCAGGTGGCTGGCTGCCCGGGCAGGGGTGAACAGCCTCCCGGGCTGTACAGAGGCCTGGAAGGGGCGCGACAGGGCTGTTGCGGTCGTACCGGGGTGCAGCAGGCTCACACAACACTGGGGCAGGCGCCGGCGCCACTCGATCGCGAGGGTGCGCAGCAGCTGGTTTTGGGCAGCCTTGGCACCCCGGTAGGCGTACCACCCACCCAAGTGGTTGTCGCCGATGCTGCCGACCCTGGCCGACAGGCTGGCGAAATGACTGGGCTGATCCGTGGGCAGGGCAGCGGCAACGGCCTGGGCTAGCAACAGGGGGCCGAACGCATTGACGGAAAAGCTGGTTTCAAGGCTCCGGCGCTCGACCGCCGCCAGCCGCTTTTCGGGTTGCAGGTCGGGTCCATGCAGCACGCCCGCGGTGTTGATCACCAGGCGCAGGGGTTGCCACTGGGATTCGGCCAGCAGCTTGAGGGCCTGCAGGCTGGCATCGTCGCTGAGGTCCAGTCTGCAGGCATCGCCCGGCTGGGGTGTGCGCGTGGCCAGATGGAGCTGCAGCGACGGAGCCTGGTGCTGCAGCTGCTCGAGCAGGGCGCGGCCGATACCCCCGCCGCCAACGATCAGGGCATGCCCCCGCCACTGCTGCCAGGTGGGCTCTGCTGGCCTGTTCATGCGCCGATCGGGCGTCGGACTGCATGGCGCATGATGGCAGCCATGACTCTGCGGATCACGGTGCTGGGACGGGGTGCCTGGGGCGGCACGCTGATCGACCTCTGGCAGGGCCAGGGCCATCAGGTCCGCAGCTGGTCGCGCGCAGACAGCCAGCACGGGCCCGAAACCCTGCTGGAGACCGATCTGGTGGTCAGCGCCATCGCCATGGCCGGCATTCCGGAGCTGGCTGCCCGGTTGGCGCCCGTTTGGCCTGCTGGCTTGCCGCTGTTGAGCTGCAGCAAAGGCATCGACCTGCAGCGGCTCGAGACGGCCTCGCAGCTGTGGTGCCGCGGGCTGGGTCAGCGACCGCGCCTGGCGGTGCTCAGTGGTCCCAACCTGGCGCGGGAACTGCAACAGGGCCTGCCGGCGGCCAGCACCCTGGCCAGTGACGACCCGGAGCTGGGCACCTGGTTGCAGCACCATCTCAGCGGGGACACCTTGCGCTTGTACCGGCACCACGACCCGGTGGGCACCGAAGCCGCCGGGGCGCTCAAGAACGTGATCGCGATCGCGGCAGGCATCTGCGATGGGCTCGAGCTTGGCGCCAATGCCAAGGCCTCGCTGCTGTGCCGAGGCCTGGTCGAGATCGGACAGGTGGTGTGCGGTCTGGGTGGTCAGAGCAGCACCCTCTATGGCCTGGCTGGTCTTGGCGATCTGCTGGCGACCGCCAGCAGCCCCCTGAGCCGCAACTTCCGCATGGGTCTGCTGCTCGCCCAGGGATGCACAGCGGACGAAGCCCTGGCTCGCATCGGTGCCACGGTCGAAGGGGTGCGCACCGCCGACGCCGCCCTGGTCCTGGCCAGGCAGCGGGGCTGGCACCTGCCGATCTGCGAGCAGGTGGCGGCCGTGATCCGTGCTGACGTGACCCCGGCGCAGGCGGTGCAGGCCCTGATGGGACGCGAACTCAAGGCCGAGCTGTACCCATGAGTCAGGGCATCCCGGCTGTTCTGGTCGAGGCGTTCACCGCGATTCCCTGTCAGGGCAATGGCGCTGCCGTGGTGCTGCTGGATCAGCCCGTCAGTGACGCCTGGATGCAGGGTCTGGCCCGCAGCCTCAACCAATCCGAAACGGCCTTTCTGCTGCCCTGGGACGGGGGCTGGATTCTGCGCTGGTTCACCCCCAGCTGCGAAGTCCCCCTGTGCGGTCATGCGACCCTGGCCGCCCTGCTGGCCCTGGACCATTGGCAGCGCCTGGGCGACGCGGCTCGCACAACGTTGTTCAGCCGCAGTGGTCCGCTGCCGGTAGCCCTGCAGCATGGGCTGGCCCAGATTCATCTGCCGAGCGGCAGTCTGGTCCCGGCCGTTGCCCCGGCCTATCTGCAGACGCTGTTGCAACAGCAGGTTCAGAGCCCCCCTCTGGCCTATTGGCGCAGTGCCCTGGGGTACAGCGTCGCCCTGCTGGATCCAGCGGCACCGCTGGCGCAGATGGAGGCACCATCGCCCCACCTGCAGCCGCCCGACACAGCGGGGCTGCTGCTGATGCAGGCCATCGACCCCCGGTCCACCAGGCCATGCGTGGCCGGCCAGCCGGCTGATTACCAGCTGCGGTTCTTTGCCCCTGGTCTGGGTATCGACGAGGACCCGGTCACCGGCTCTGCCCATGCGCTGGTCGCACCGTTCTGGCAGCAGCGGCTCGGGCGCGAGCGGGTGGTGGGTTGGCAGTGCTCGCCTCGATCGGGCGGCATGGTCTGCGAGGTGGCATCGTCAGGCATGATTCGCCTGAGCGGCACGGGAGTTCTGCTGTGGTGCGGCAGCTTGCAGAGGCAACCCGACAGCTGTCCGGACGCTGCCAAACGCTGGCAACAGGTTGCGGCCGCCGGCTGAAGGCCACACCGCGGCTGGTGTTGGCTCCGCCGTTGGCTCTGGCCATGGTGGCTCTGGGGTTTGGCCTGCAACAGCTTTCAGGCAACCTGGCGTCCTCGGGCACCCTCAACGACCCCCTGTTGGAGGCCCTCCATGCCGAACCGATCGGCAGCGACCTCAAGCAGATCCAGGCAGCCCGGGCCAGCCGGCGTGTCAGTGCCACGGCAGGTGAGCAGCAGCTGGCGCTGACCGAACCGGATCAGGCCCGTCCGCTGGATCTCGAGATTCGGGTGGCCCTGCTGTCGATCGGCGGCAATCCCGCCCTGAGCAGCACGGGGCCCTGGCTGTTGCGCAGCCCGAGCGGTCAGGTTTTGCAGCAGGGACAGGCGGGTGATGCGGTCGACCTGAGCCAGGTGCAGCAGGCCGGTGAGGCCTGGTTGAGCGGCGTTGGCCAGGGAGCATTGCTGGCCAATGGTCAACGCTACGGCGGTCGCTTTCGGCTGCTGGCGCAGCAGGGTGGCGTGCAGGTGATTAACCACCTCTCGCTCGAGCAGTACATCGCGGCTGTCGTCGGCTCGGAGATGCCCAGCAGCTGGCCGCTCGAGGCCCTCAAGGCCCAGGCTGTGGCCGCCCGCTCCTATGCCCTGGCCCACATGGCCAGACCGGCGAACCGGAACTGGCACCTGGGGGACACGACCCGCTGGCAGGCCTACAGGGGTCTGGAACGGCTCAACGGGCGGACCCAACAGGCAGCGGCTCGCACGGCCGGACTGATCCTGAGCTATCAGGGTGGCATCGTCGAAAGCCTGTATGCCTCCACGCAGCAGATCTCCCTGGAGGCCCATGGACACCTGGGCGCCAGCATGAGCCAGCACGGTGCCCGCAACCTGGCCGAAGAGGGCCATCGCTACAACGCGATTCTTGGCCGCTACTACCCCGGGGCCTCCCTGGCCAGGCTGCGGTCCGGTGCCGGCTGAATCCCTCTGGCACCAGGCCCTGGAGCGCTCGCTTGCGGCCCGCGCCCAGGGGCAGTTGGTGCCGCTGGAGACGGAAAGCCTGCCGTTGGGTCTGGAGCCCTTCCTGGTGCGCCGCCTGCTGAGCCGGGCCCCCAAGCATCTGGGCGCCGCCGGTCCCAAACCCAATCCGTTTCTCCCCTGGGAGTCAGCCCTGGAGGTCACCCGCCTGCCCACAGGTCATGTGCTGCTGTTGAACAAATACCCCGTCCAGCCCGCTCACCTGCTGGTGATCACCCCCGACTGGCAACCGCAGGCCGGATGGTTGCGTCAGGCTGATTGCCAGGCCGTTGTGGACGTCAGCGCCGACACCTCAGGGCTGTGGTTTTTCAACAGTTGTGGGGCAGCCGGGGCCAGCCAACCCCACCGACACCTGCAACTGTTGCCGCGTCATGCCGGCCAGCTGCGTTGCCCCCTGGAGCCCCATCTCCTGGCTGGATTGGCGATGCCAGAAGGTCAGCGCGCCTTTCCCTGGGCCCATGCGCTGAGTCCCCGACGGGATCCAAGCAGTGCACGAGAACTGTTCGACCTGGTTCTGGACCATGCCGCCCGCCTTGGGCTCGGCGATCCGGGCACCCATGCCCGCCCCCAGCATCCCTACAACCTGGTGTTCACGGACGACTGGCTGTTGACGGTGCGGCGCAGCCGCGAGCACTGGCTGGGCTTCAGCATCAACGGCCTGGGCTTTGCCGGTTATTTGCTGGCCACAGAAGGCTCCGATCTCGAGCGGTTGCAACAGGACGGCCCCTGGCAACTGCTCAAGGCTGTGGCGGCTCCGTGTTTGCACGGTTGACGTCGCCCGGGGCGATCAGGCGAGCTAAACACAGCTGCCTTGAAGCCTTTGACCAGAGTCCATCCGATCCGTGACACCCGAGCCCGGGACCATCTGCTGATCAGCCATCGTCCGCTGGTCAACCCGATTGCCCACCACTACGCCCAGGTGAGTCCAGAACCCGTCGAAGATCTGATTCAGGTGGGTCTGATGGGACTGCTGCGTGCTGCAGAGGGCTACGACCCGGCCTCAGAGGTGCCCTTTGACAGCTATGCCAGACCCCACATCCGTGGGGCGATCCTGCATCACCTGCGGGACAGGGCCTGGCTGGTGCGCCTGCCACGACGGCAGGCCGAACGGCAATGGTGCCGGCAGCAGGACGGAGAAGACCTGACGCTGCTGCGCTGGCGAGCGATGACCCGGCCCTTGAGCCTGGAGGCCCTGCAGCGTGAACAGGGATCCGAGACGGCTGAAGGCGCGACGGTCAGCGCCGCAGAACGATCGCTGACAGGTGGCGAAGCGGAGGGTCCCTATGTGCCGATGGACTTGGCCATGGCCTGGCACCAGTGTTCGGCCGAGCAGCTGCTGGCCCTTGTCGGCCCCAAGCAGCGTCGTGTCCTGCGGCACGTGGTCCTCGACGGCTGGAGCTACCGGCGCACGGCAAGCGCCTTGAAAGTCAGTGCACCGACCGTGCAGCGACTGCTGCACCGCGCCCTGGCCGAGTTGCAGGGCCAGCTCAGCTCTGATCGCGTTCCATTTGCCGCTCCAGGGTGCTGATGGCGGCATTGAGGGCCGCCAGCTGGCGCTCAGCGGCATCACGCCAATGGCTCAGCATCCTGAGCTTGCGCTCCTGATGGTGGCGGCGGCTGACAGCGGCCGTCTCGCCGGTGTAGCACGACAGAAAGGGCAGAGGCATGTACGATGACAACAACCTGTGGGGTTCTAGCAACTTCACCAGGGGATCCGGGAGTCGTGTTTCCTCCACCAGCAATGGATACGAAACGCGTCGCACCCAGGACAGTCTCACGCTTGCGACAGATGGCTGGTCGCTCGCGAAAGATGGCTGTCTCCACGGTGTCGGCCATCGCCCTGGCTGTGGTCACAACAGGGGCTGTTGAGCTTCTCGCCGGCCAGAAAAGCTTTGCCTATGTGGCGTTGATGGCAGGCCAGAGAGCCAGGTCTCTCAATGGACAGTTCAACCAGGTTCCGGTCCTTCATTCCAATCAACCCGAAGAAGTCGAGGGGCCTGGCATTCTGATTAATACGGCTCCAGGTAGTGCATTTAGTACAGAAAATGGCCAAGCACTACGCAATGCCGAATTCACATTCAATGGTGAATTTGGTGTCCACATTCACCATAAGTACTTTCCTGTTTATCGCAACCGCATCTCCCCTGGGCAACGCCGTTCTGAATTAACCATCGGTTTGATCTTGCTGAACCCAAGCGGTCGGCCTGTCCATCTCAAGTTCAGTTCTGGCGCTGTTCGCAACAGTTTTGAAGCTCCCTATCTCGCCAATAGCCTTCAAGGGGTGCGCCCCCTGGGCCCCCGTCCCTGGAATACCGGGCCAGGCGATGCCACAGCAGTGCAGATGCTGCGCGGCAGGCTGGATTCCAAGCTGAGCAACGAAATCACCATTCCCGCCCATGGCCGGTTGGTGTTGTTTCAGACCGATCTGCCGGCCCTGGGCATTGCCAATGCCCTGTTGCGGGGTCGTAGCGATGGTCCGTTCCAGATGGCCGTCGTCGCTGCACGCAATCCGCAATCTGAAGCCGATGTGCTCAGGGTGCTCGACTCCGGACAACTGGCGCCCGGCCGGGTCTACCTCAATCGGATCGCCGAGATTGAGAATCGTCAAATTTTCTCACGGGTCGGCGGCGTGGCCCTGGGTGATGCCTACAAAGCCAGCCTCGCGCACAACCTGGACATCAATGGTCCTTTGCATGTGCCATTAACCAGCACCCATCGCCATCACTTTGGGACCCAGGAGGTCCAGGTCAATGGGTTGGCCAGCCGCATGATCGACTCCTCGCTCGACAACGTCGGAACCTATGGAGTTCGCTTTGATGTTGATCTCCTCCTCAAAGGGAGCGGCCCCTACGACTTGGTGCTGAGCCACCCAGCCCCTGCCGGCAGCCGCCCGTTCACCGCGTTTCGCGGCTCGCTGCAGATTCAGACCCCTGAAGGGGGGCAAGATCTCCATGTCGTGCTGCGTTCGGGTCAGAGCCTTGGACTGACATCCCTCAACCTCAAGCCGGGTGTCGACAACCCCGTTCGCGTCAGCCTGGTCTACCCGGCTGATGCGACCCCAGGGCATCTACTCAGTGTGGTTCCCAGCCAGCAACTCAGCCGGGTGCTCAGTCAGGAACGCCAGGTTGCGCTAGCCCGTCAGAATGCAGAGAAGGCAGCCCGTGCCCAGGCTGCGGCGCGGGCGACGGCTGCCAGGCGCAAGGGACAAACGGCTGCCGCTGCTGCAGAACCGGGCCTGCCCACGCTGCCACCGCTCACCCTTGGGGATGGGCCAGGCGCCGTGGCTGGTTTGCAGCAGGACGATCCCACCTTGATGCCGCCACCGCCTCTGCAGCCAAGCTTGACCTTGCCACCCTTGGTTTATCCCCCCAGCGTCGGACCGGTTGTTGTGCCTTCGCAACCTCTGACCCAGTCCTCGTTGCGGGATCGCTACCAGCAGGCGCTCGAAGCCCAGCAGGTGATCATGCGTGGTTTGCAGGATCGCTGACCGGCAAAGGAGGTCCAGTTGATGCAGCAGCGAGACGACCAGAACGAGCGGCGCCGGATCACGCTCGAACTCCCGCACGATGTGATCAGCTGGATCGATCGCTTTCGCAGTGAATGGGGCCTGCGCGGTCGTGGCCCCACCGTGGAACGGCTGCTGCGTGAGCTGTTTGATGCCGAGGAGGATGACGCCGAGCTTGCACTGGATGACCAGAACGACAGCGCCAACCTCGCGACAGGTCCGCAGACGCAAAGCCCGTTTGATGAATCGGGCGCGCTGGTGCTCGTTGGCCAGCGGCAGGGCGGTGAGCTGGAGGCCGATTTCATCCATCCCCATCCAGCGGCGACGAACCAAACCCGCTCAGGCGGTGGCATCGATCTACCAGGTTTCGTCCGGCGCCAATCCGACCAACTCAAGCGTTCTGTCGTGGCACCGACCCAGCCCGATCGCTCGGCACGGGACACCTTTGCCATGGTCGACAGCACCGATCTGACTGCAGCGCTTGACGCAGCCCGTGGTCACTGGTTTGAGCTCTACGGAACCGAGCCCAACGCCCATGTCCTGGAGTCGGCCATGACCTGGCTGGCGTCCGACATTTGGGCCCAAGCTGATCAGAGCGAGGGCAGACCCTTTAGCTGGAGTCTGGCTTGCACGGTCACAACCCAGTTGGCCCCCAGCTGGCCCCCGGGCAGCCCCAGCTTTGAAAAGGTGATCGTGATGGCAGGTCTGCTCGAGGATCCCTTCAGTGCGGCGACCCTGAGCCTGCGGATTCCGACCTTGATTCGTCGCTTCGTGAACCGCTTCCGCAAACGACACCGCGGCATGTCCTTTGAAACCCTGCAGCACACCATGAGCCTCCATGGCGCCTTGAAAATGTTGCAACTGCCCACGGCACCCGGTCATCGTCTGACCCTGGCCGACATTCGTGAGGCCTATCGCGAGCAGGCCTTGCAACACCATCCCGACTCAGGAGGTTCGGCGGAACAGATGCGACGGCTCAACGAGGCCTACCAGATGCTGAAGGAGCTGTATCGGGCTTCTTAGTCGAGACTCGTTATTGGTCTTGCTGTAAGACCAATTTGGGATATCTAAGCAGGCTTTTGTCGTGCCGGCGAGACTTGGCTACCGGCAGCGATTTGATGTCGCGCGCCTAGGCCACGGGCGTGACAGCCTGAGAAGAGTGCACGGCTGTCTCATTCCAGATTTAAAAGGGGACTCACTCTGGTCGCAGTTGAACATCTCGAGACAAAAGCTGGGCTACCGCCTCAAACCGATTTTTTGATCCTTTTCATCTGCAGCGCTCACCCGTTTCACGTGTCGGCACAGCTGAGAACAAAGGATCCGAGGAGGTCCTGCAGCTGTCCAAGCAGGGACGAATCGTGTCCACTGGACAACACATCACCTCAACATCCCAGCCAGGGCCTTGCTTCTTGATCTCGCGTACCTGCTCAAGTCACAGGTACGCAAGGTTTTGACATCCAAGCGGGGCCAGGTGGCATCGCTAGGAACAGGCGTCCTGAATGGGACTCAAGCTAAGTCCCAGAACGAGACGCAAAGGGATCAATGGCGACCACCAATCTTCCCTTGCAACTGCGAGAAACTCCCCGGCAATCGCGTTAATCCCATGTAAGAAACATTTTAGGACTTGTATTAGGTCCAAACCAAGACAAGCAAGACTTACGTCGGTGCATGAGCAGGGTGAATCACGGACTGCGTCGGTCCTGCCGCCTGCCATGACGACCACGGCTCTCATGCGTGTCGCGTGACGAGACCAATCTCAAGTCTTAGACGAGACATAAGAGCAGGTTTGGAGCGCACAAAAAAACCTCTCGGCATGGAGAGGTTTCAAGGCCACTGGCGAGGGTGGAGTGGGGTTCAGGTGCTGGTCTGCATGCCCTGAATCAGAAAATCAAAGTACGGGCCAGCGATCTCAGCATCCTGTCCAGAGAGCAGGGCAACCGAGGCATCCTTGAGGCAGCGCATCGATTCGACCATGCCCGGCATGGGAACGCCGAGGCTGTTGTACATCTCACGGGCGCCCACCAGGCCGATCGTCTGGATCATTTCGGTGCTGCCGGCAAGGACGCCGTAGGTCACCAGACGCAGATACCAGCTGAAATCGCGGAGACACTGCGCGCGCTGTTTCTGGCCGTAGGCGTTACCGCCGGGTGCGACGTACTCAGGCTTGCGGGAAAACAGTTGCTTGGCGGCTTCGTCAACGATCTTTTTCTCGTTGTCCGTCAGCTGCCTGACCACCACGAGGCGTCGGGCTCCTCCTGTGAGGAAATCGACCATCGAGCGCAGCTCACCGCCACTGGGGTAGCGCAGCTCATCATCTGCCTGGAGGATCAGATCGCGAACGACGCTCATGGAGCTCAGGTCAAGCACGGCGACTCTATCCGTCCTGCACCGTCAACGTCGCCCGAGACGCCAGGGTGTAACGCCCCTTTGCATGACGGGTGAGGGCTTGAATGGAATCTGGCTGCTTGTTCGTGACGTGAGTCAGATCGCCGAGATCACGATCACCGGCCTCAGCCACGACGGTCGGGGTGTGGGGCGCCACGAGGGCCAGGTGGTGTTTGTGCCGGATCTCTTGCCGGGAGAACGGGCGCGGGTACGTTTCGAACACGGCTCCCGCGGCGTGCTTCATGGGGTATGCCTTGAGCGGCTGAGCGACAGCGAGCAACGGCGCCGACCTCCCTGCATCCTGGCTGAACGCTGCGGTGGCTGTTCTCTGCAGCATCTCAGCTATCCGGGCCAGCTGCAGGGCAAGGCACTGCTGCTGCAGCAGACACTGGCTCGCATCGCTCAGATTGAGCTGCAGCCATTGCCGCTGATCAGCAATGGCCACGAACTCGGGTACCGCAACCGTGCCGTGATTCCACTGGAGCGCGCCGCGGGCGGCTCGATCAAGGCCGGTTTTTACCGCAAGGGAAGCCACCGGATCGTCAACATGAACCACTGTCCGGTGCTTGATCCCCGGCTGGATGCACTGATAGCTCCGATCAAGGCGGACCTTGAGGCCAGCGGCTGGCCTGTCGATCGCCACCTGCAAGCCGGCGGTGGCTTGCGTCATCTGGCGTTGCGGGTCGCCCAGCACAGCGATGAGGTGTTGATCACCCTGATCAGCAGCCGGGCGGATCTGGCCGATGGCCAGGTGCTGGCTGCGCACTGGATGGAGCGTTGGCCCGAGGTCGTCGGCGTGTTGCTCAACATCCAGCCAAAACCCAACAACACCCTGTTTGGTCCGAGAACCGAACTGCTGGCAGGGCGGTCCTGGCTGCACGAACGTTTTTGTGGCCTCGACTTTGCGATCGGCTGCGACACCTTTTTCCAGGTCAACACCCTGCAGGCTGAGGCCGCCGTCGCGCAGGTGCTGGCGGCGCTCAACCCAGGCGGGGGGCTGGTGGTTGATGCCTATTGCGGGGTCGGGGCCTTCAGTCTCCCCATCGCTGCAGCCGGTCACCAGGTGTTGGGTTTGGAGCTTCAGGACGCCTCCATCGACCTGGCACGGCGCAATGCCAGCCTCAATCGCCTAGAGCACAACTGTCAGTTTCAGGCTGGACCGGTCGCGAACCATTTGGCTGCCCAGCTGGCGATGGCAGCCGCTGTGCTGGTGGACCCACCCCGCAAAGGTCTCGAGACCGCTGTACGGCAGGCATTGATCGAGCAGCCGGTCGGGCAGCTGCTGTATCTGAGCTGTGACCCGGCCACCCTGGCCCGCGACCTGCGGGAATTGTGCGGGCAGGGCCCGTACCGGCTGGCGGCGTTGCAGCCGTTTGACTTCTTCCCCAACACCAGCCACGTTGAGACCCTGGCGGTGCTCAGCTCCTGAGCTGGACGCCGCTCTGCCCGGCCAGTGCTGTGCGGACCCGGTCATGGGCCTGATCCACATCGGCATCGGTGAGCGTGCGTTTGGGATCGCGATACCGCAACCGAAAGGCCTGACTGCAGACGCCCTCACCCAACTGCTCGCTGCTGTAGGTGTCGATCAACTCGACATGTTCGAGCAGCGGCCGGCCGGCCTTGCGCATCAGTGCCAGCAGGTCCGCCGATGGGGTGCGTTGCGGGACCAGGACGGCCACATCCCGCTCGGAGGCGGGCACGGTGGCAAACGGCTTGAACGCCGGCCGCCATCGAGACAGGCGCGTGCCGGCGGTGAGCACGACCGTCAGATCGAGCTCAAACAAGTAGGACAGCTCGGGCAGGTCCAGGTCGCCGGCCTGTTGGGGGTGCAATTGACCGAACCAACCCACGTTGCGGCCCTCGACCCACAACCCGGCGGCACGGCCGGGATGGAGCAGAGCATGGTCCGCTTGCACCCGATCCTCAACGGTCAGCAGCAGGCTGTCGAGAGCCTGCTGCAGCCGGCCGCGGGCAGCGTGGTAACCGAGGGGCTGGGGCTTGCCGCTCACCGTCCACAACTCTGAGCTGCGCGATCCGCAGAGGACACCGCCCAGCACGCTGCGCTGTTCCTCGTTGGATTCGGCAGCAAACACGTTGCCGATTTCAAAGCCCCAGAAACCGCTCTGTCCGTTCTGCAGATTGCGGGCAGCAGCGGCCAGCAGCTCACCGTGCAACCCATCGCGCAGATGGCCGTAATCGCTCAGCAACGGGTTGGCCAAAGGAATCCGCGCTTCGGCAGCGGGCACCAGCGAGAAGCTGCACAGCTCCTGCAGGCCTGCGGCGCAGAGGGCGCGGCGCAACCGGCGTTCGGCCAGCTGAGCCGGGGCGAGACCACCGGGCTCGAGAGGATCGGGCAGATGGGAGGCAAAGCGGTCATAGCCGACAAGGCGGGCCACCTCTTCGATCAGGTCGACCTCGCGCCGCAGATCGATGGCCCGCTGCGCTGGTACCTGCACCAGCCAGCCCTCGTCGGTGCTGTGCAGGTCACAGCCGATCGCGTTCAGGGTCTGCTCGATCTCGGCATCCTCGAGGTCTCCCGGCTCGTCGGCCTCGGGGTCCACCTGGAGGGGACCCAGCAGGTTGTGCAGGGCCAAACGGCGCAGCAGCACAGGTTCCCGATCCTGCGCCGGCACCTGGTGGACCCAGCGCTGCCCTGGACGGGCGGCGGCGATCTGCTGCAGCAGGGCAACGGCCCGATCGGCGGCCTGCAGCGTCGCTTCGTGGGGGAGCCCCTTCTCAAAGCGACTGCTGGCTTCGCTGCGTAGGCCTTGACTGCGGGCTGACACGCGCACGGCCTGGGGGGCAAACACAGCCGCTTCCAGCCAGATGTTGGTGGTGGCCTGTGTGACCGCTTCGGCAGCACCGCCCATCACCCCGGCCAGGGCGATCGGATGATCGGCATAGGTGACGACCAGGGCCTCCGGATTGAGGTGTCGCGTCTCCCCGTCCAGGGTGGTGAAGGATTCGCCTGGCCGCCCCTGCCGCAGCCCGAGGGCGGCGGGATCGGCATTGGCACTGCTGGTCAGGGCAGCCAAGGCGTTGCTGTCGAACGCATGCAAGGGCTGACCGGTTTCCAGCATCACCAGATTGGTGACATCGACCACGTTGTTAATCGGACGGATGCCGGCCTTTTCAAGGCGGCGCCGCAGCCAGAGCGGCGAAGGGGACACCTGGAGTCCCTCGAGGGCGGTGATGCTGAACAGCCCCCCCGCTTCGATGGCCTGCAGCTGCTCAGAGCCGGCGGGCAGGGCTTGGGCTGGCAGGGCGGGGCTGTGGGCCAGCAGGGTCTGGCCGCCAGTCAGGGCCGCCACTTCGCGGGCGATGCCCAGCATCGACAGCCCATCCGGCCGGTTGGCGGTGATCGCCAGCTCGAGCACCGTGTCATCCAACCCCAGGACGCCAGCTACAGACGTGCCCAGTGGGGGGACGCTGTCGAGCAGGTCGTCCAGCACCGCAATGCCGTCGCTGCTGTCACTGAGACCCAGTTCGGTCAACGAACAGATCATGCCGCTGCTGGCCACTCCGCGCAGTTCGGCTGGTTTGATCGTCAGGCCAACGGCAGGCAATGTTGCCCCAACCAGGGCGACGGGCACGTGGATGCCGGCCCGTACGTTGGCGGCCCCGCACACGATCTGCAGCAGGGCATCAGTGCCGACATCCACCTGGCACACGCTGAGTTTGTTGGCATCTGGATGGGGTTGGCGATCGCGCACCAGACCGACCACCACACCGGCTGCTTGCAGGTCCAGTCGCTCGATCGCTTCGACCTCGAAGCCAGCCACCGACAGCCGATCGGCGAGCGTCTCCGGCTCCATGGCCGTCTCGCTCGCCTGGACCAGTTCCTTGAGCCACTGGAGCGAGACGCGCATCGAGACCGCCTGAGTTGATCCGGATCCTAAGGATCGAAGCGTGGGTGTCCCGTCAGCAGGTAGGGTTAGCGATTGTCACTTCGCTTCGCTTACGCGGCGCAACGTCCTTCCATGGCCAAAAACAAGGGCGTCCGGATCGTGATCACTCTCGAGTGCACCGAATGCCGGTCCAACCCCGCCAAGCGGTCTCCCGGTGTGTCCCGCTACACCACCGAGAAGAACCGCCGCAACACCACTGAACGGCTTGAGCTGAAGAAGTTCTG
>JBJOHB010000007.1:0-17602 GCA_046047915.1 Cyanobacteriota bacterium | reverse complement strand
TGTGGCTGGATGAGGCCATGGAGGGTCCCAACCCGGCTTCGATCCTTCGCAATTCAGTCGTGGTGACCTGTGGGGCGATCGTGCTGATGAAATTGATGCCGGTCGTGGCGCCCCTGTCGCCCCTGGCGACCCAGGTGCTGCTGGTGGTCGGCACCATCAGCGCCATCGGCGGCGCCCTGGTTGCTCTGGCCCAGGTTGATCTGAAACGGGCCTTCAGCTACTCGACCACCTCGTACCTGGGCCTTGTGTTCATTGCCATCGCCCTGCAGCGTCCTGGCCTGGCCCTGCTGCTGCTGTTGGCCCACGGCCTGGCCCGAGCCCTGCAGTTCATGGGTGTCGGCAGCATCATTGCGACCACGAACTGCCAGGACCTGACCGAACTGGGTGGCATCGGTACCCGCATGCCTGCGACCCTGCTGGCGTTTGTGGTCGGTGGGGCCGGTGTGGTGGGGCTGTTCCCGCTCGGGACGTTCTGGTGCTTCGGCCTCATGCTCAACACCCTGCTGCCGGCCTCGCCGTTGCTGGCGACGGTTTTTCTGCTGACCAATGCGCTCACCGCCGCCAATGTGGTGCGGGTGGTGCGCTCGGTGTTCGGGGGACAAGCCACCCCCAAATGCCGGCGCACCCCTGAATGCAACTGGTTGATGGCCCTGCCGATGGTCAGCCTGACCGTCCTGGTGCTGTTGGTGCCCTGGATCATGCAGCGGATCGATCCGGTACCGGGCATTGGTTCGTTCCCCCTGCCCGTTGCCCTGGGTGTGGCTGGCAGCGGTGCTGCGGGCGTGATCGTCGGCTGCCTGCTGCCCCAGGATCAGTTCTGGTCACGGGCTACCACCCCCTGGCTGCGGTTGGTGCAGGACCTGCTGGCCTACGACTTCTACACACCCGAGATCTACCGGCGCACGATCGTCGCGCTGGTGGCCTCATTGGCGCGCATCACCCTCTGGGTGGACCGGATCCTGATCAAGGGTTTGGTCGACGGGCTCGGCCGACTCTCCCTTGTGACCGCCGAGGGACTCAAACTCACGGTCAGCGGCCAACTGCAGAGCTACGTGCTGACCGTGATCGCAGCGTTGCTGTTGCTGTTGGGCGGTCTCCAATGGCTGAGGGGAGCCTGATCGGATGCTGCTGTCCTCCCTGCTGCTGATCCCGTTCGTCGGGTCGTTCGTGGTGTTGCTGTGGCCGGGTGGTCCCAGCCCCCAGCGCCTTCGTCTTGTGACGATTGTGATCCTGCTGGCCCAACTGCTGCTCAGCCTGGGGCTGATCGCGCTGTTTGATCCGACTGACCCGGGCATGCAATTGCAGGAACTGCATGCCTGGGTCCCGGGAATCGGCCTGGATTACGCCCTGGGCATCGATGGCCTCTCCTTGCCTCTGGTGCTGATTAACGCTGGCCTGACCCTGGTTTCGGCGGTCATCACCCGCGACATCGACAAGCGCCCACGCATCTATTTCGCCATGCTGCTGTTGATCAGCGGCGCCGTGAACGGTGCGTTCCTGGCCGAGAACCTGTTGCTGTTCTTCCTGTTCTACGAGCTGGAACTGATCCCCCTGTGGCTGTTGATCTCGGTCTGGGGTGGGGCCAACAGGGCCTATGCCGCCACCAAATTCCTGATTTTCACTGCCATCTCCGGGATGTTGATCCTGGGGGCGTTTCTGGGGTTGTCGCTGCTGACCGGCACGGTTGACTTCAGCCTGACGCCAGTGCTCTCCGATCGCCTGGCGATGGGAGGTCAGCTGCTGTTGCTGATTCCTCTGTTGATCGGTTTTGGCATCAAAATCCCCCTGGTGCCCTTGCACAACTGGTTGCCCGACGCCCACACCCAGGCCTCCACGCCGCTCTCGGTGCTGTTAGCGGGGGTGTTGCTGAAGCTTGGCACCTATGGATTGCTGCGCTTTGGTCTGCAGTTGTTTCCCGAGGCCTGGGCGCGCATCGCTCCGGCCTTGGCCATTTGGGCGGCGTTCTCGGTTCTGTATGGCTCCCTGGCCGCGATCGGCCAGACCGATATGAAACGCATGGTGGCCTTCAGCTCGGTCGGCCACATGGGCTATGTGTTGTTGGCTGCTGCCGCTGGCACGCCCGTGGCCCTGCTGGGTGCCGTGTTCCAGATGGTGAGCCATGGGCTGATCTCGGCCCTGTTGTTTCTGCTGGTGGGCATCGTTTACCGCAAGACCGGTACCCGCGATCTGCAGGTGCTGCATGGCTTGCTCAACCCTGAAAAGGGGTTGCCCCTGACCGGTTCACTGATGATTGTGGCCGTGATGGCCAGCGCCGGCCTGCCCGGCATGGCCGGCTTCATTTCTGAGTTTCTGGTCTTTCGCGGCAGCATCGGCGTCTTCCCCCTCGCCACCCTGCTCTCGATGGTCGGCTCCGGTCTCACGGCTGTGTACTTTTTGCTGCTGGTGAACCGAGCCTTCTTTGGCCGGCTGGCGATCACTCCTGCCAGCGGTGATCCCCTGGTTGATGGGCGTCAGGACGTGCAGCTGGCCCCCGTGGCCCTGCGGGAGACCCTGCCGGCCATTGCGCTGGCAGCTGGCGTGGTGCTGCTGGGACTGCTGCCAGCCAGCCTGGGTCACCTGAGCGAGGCGACCACCACGGCCATGGGGCTAACGATCGGGGGGGTTGCCTGAAATGCCGGTCATTTCTGCCGATCTGGTTCATGTCGAACCCTCGCTCAGCCAAGCTGAGCTGCAGCAGCGCCTGCTGGCCGGTCAGACGCTGCTGGCCGACAGCAGCGACCATCTGCTCGAGGTGGTCGGGGTGCTCGAGAGTTACGGCGAGGTGCTCGATGCCTACAGCCTGAACCTGATCTATCAGGCAGAGCAACAATTTCTCAATCCAATTCCGATCTTTAAGTACCTGGACGGTGATCTGAGTCCTGCCAAGATCTGGCGCCATCTCAACCACAACCGCATCAACTTTGAGTATGCCGAGTACTGCCAGAAGGCGATGTTCTGGCATGGCACAGGCGGACTCGATGCCTATCTCGATGGTGAGGCGTTTGCTACAAGGTGCCAGGCCATCATCGATGCCAAGCGCCGTCGCGATCCACTGCTGGCCGTGCTGCACCCCCTGTTCCCTGGTTTTTTGCCCGAGCTGATTCGCTCGGCCGCCACGACCCACGCCCTCGGCCAGTTCTGGCGGGTGATGAGCGATTTGTTTCTTGATCTGGCTCGGGCTGAACGCAGCGGCCAGGTCTGCACGATTGCCGGCGTGGTCGATTTCATCATGGATGGTCTGGTGGCTGCTGCCGCCAATCCGATCTGCTACGGGGTCACCATCGCCGGGCAGCACCATTGGGTGCTGCCGCCCGAAGCTGGGCTGACCTTTCTGGTTGATGTCGCAGTCCCTTATGTGGAAGCTGTGTTTCTACGGGGCATGCCCTTTTTGGGGACGGTCAGCTTCAATGCCCAGGCCCAGCAGATCTCGCCCGACCAAGCCCAGTTCGCCTATGGCGCGCTGTATGCCGATCCCATGCCCAGCATGGGTGCTGGCATTCCCCCCAGCCTGCTGATGCAGGACATGTACCGCCATCTGCCCGAGCCTTTGCACCAGTGGTACCGCCAGCGCACCCGGGGTGAAGGCGACGTGCGCGTGAAGATCTGCATGAGCTTTCAGAAGGCGATGTTCTGTGTCACCAACGCCGCCATCAACGGCACCATGCCCCATCCGCTCACGACCTCGGATCGGCAAGAGCAGGACGCGAATGCGGCCTATGCCCTGGCCTGGGCCGGCCGGTTGGCGGCCGGCCGCACCGATTGCCTGGCGGCGTAAGTTGGCCTGATGGATCAGCCCTGGACGCCAAGGCCCAAGCCCGAGCAGGCCGACCGGCTCGAGCGGCGCATTGAATTTGCCGATTATCAGGCGACGCGCGAGTTTCTCGAGCGCCTCAACAGCCTTTCCGAGTCCCAGAACCGGTTTGCTGACCTGAGTTTTGGCCGAACGTACGTGAACATCACCGTGCGTCCCTCTGACGATGAGGCCAGCATCGGCGACGACGACCATCGTTTTGCTGCAGCCATTGACGCCCTGCTGGAACCTTGATGGACGGGTCTGCGCCCAGCGATGCCCACGCCGACGCGGACCCAGGTCCTTGCATCAATCTGCAGGACACCTATGACGGCGCCGGCATCGAAGCGGTGCTCGATCAACTGGATCGCGAGCTGATCGGATTGCGGCCGGTCAAGGCCCGCATTCGCGAGATTGCGGCCCTGCTGGTGATCGACAAGGCCCGCGCTGGACTGGGTTTGCAGACCACTGCGCCCAGCCTGCACATGTCGTTCACCGGTCGGCCCGGCACTGGCAAGACCAGCGTGGCCGAACGCATGAGCATGATCCTGCACAAGCTCGGCTATGTGCGCAAGGGTCACGTGGTCACCGCCACCCGGGATGACCTGGTCGGTCAGTACATCGGCCACACCGCGCCCAAGACCCGCGAGATGCTCAAGAAGGCCATGGGTGGCGTGCTGTTCATCGATGAGGCCTATTACCTCTACCGGCCTGAAAACGAGCGGGACTACGGCGCCGAAGCGATCGAGATTCTGCTGCAGGTGATGGAGAACAACCGCGACGATCTTGTGGTGATCTTCGCCGGATACAAGGAGCGGATGGACATCTTCTATCAGAGCAATCCAGGCCTGTCCTCCAGGGTCGCTAACCACATTGATTTTCCCGATTACAGCGCCGATGAACTGCTGGCGATCGCCCGCCTGATCCTGGCGGCTGAGCATTACCGCTTCAGCAACGAAGCGACCGATGCCTTTGCGGAGTACATCCGTCGCCGCATGCAACTGCCCTTCTTTGCCAATGCTCGCTCGATCCGCAATGCGATCGACAGGGCCCGCATGCGTCAGGCGGGGCGTCTGTTCAAGCGCATGGGTCAGTCCCTGAGCAGGCAGGATCTGATGACGATCGAAGCCGAAGACATCACGGCCTCAAGGGTGTTTGCCGGTGAGCTCGAAGGACGCGATCGGGCCACTCCCCTGAGCTGATCAGCGCCGCTTGCGGCTGTCGATCTGCAGCAGATCCCGCACCTGCTGCACCTGGCGTGAGAGAGCTGGGTCGCTGTTCATCTTTTTATCGATCTGCTCGACGGCATACATCACGGTCGAATGGTCCTTGCCCCCGAACACTTCGCCGATGCGGGGCAGGGATAGATCGGTGCATTGACGCATCAGAAACATGCCCACCTGTCGCGCCTGCGAGACGTTGCGTTTGCGGCTGGCGCTGCGCATTTCGTCGGGGCTGACGCTGAACACTTCGGCCACTTTGGTGAGCACCTGATCCGGGGTGACATCGACATCGCCGCCCACCGGATCGAGCATCGGCGCCACCGATTCGACGGTCATCGGCAGGCCGGTGATCGACACAAAGGCCACTGCACGGGTCAGGGCTCCTTCGAGTTCACGAATGTTGGAGGTGAACCGGCCGGCGATGAACTGGATCAGTTCCCGCGGCAGGCTCATCTGCTCCTGTTCGGCCTTCTTGTGCAGGATCGCCATGCGGGTCTCCAGGTCCGGTGCCTGGATGTCGGCAATCAGGCCCATCGAAAAGCGGGAAATCAGGCGTTCCTGCAGGCGAGGGATCTGGTTGGGCGGCCGGTCGCTGGCGATCACGATCTGACGGCCGGCTTCATGCAGGGCGTTGAAGGTGTGGAAGAACTCCTCCTGGGTGTACTCCTTGCCCTCGATGAACTGGATGTCATCGACCAGAATCAGGTCAGCGGCCCGGTAACGATCGCGAAAGGCCTGCATGCCATCCTTGCGGATCGCCTGGATCAGGTCATTGGTGAAAGTTTCGGTGCTGACGTAAAAGACCCGGGCTTCGGGGTCGATCTCGAGCCGGTAATGGCCGATCGCCTGCATCAGGTGGGTCTTGCCCAGTCCCACTCCACCACAGAGGAACAGGGGGTTGAACTCGCGCCCCGGGGCCTCGGCCACCGCCAGCGCGGCGGCGTGGGCCATGCGGCTGTTGGGTCCGACAACGAACCGGTTGAACACGTAGCGGGGGTTCAGGCCGGCGCTCAGGCGGCTGGGCATGCCACTCAGGGGCTGGGCCGCCCCGGGCCTGGTCTGGGACGGCTGGGCGCGCTCGTTGTCGCCGGGTTGCCCCTGCAGCCCGCTCTCGAGCGCCGGGTCGGGACCGCTGGCCGCTTGCACCACAACGGCGACCGGCTCCCCCGCGATCGCGCTGGCGGCGCTGGTGATCGCCGTCAGGTAGTTCTTGCGCAGCCAGCCGCAGGCAAAGCTGTTCGGGGCTTCGAGCTCCAGACGCCCCTGGGTGTAGCCGGTGCAGCGGGCCGGTCGAATCCAGGTCTCAAAGGTCGGCTTGCTGAGGCTGGCCTGAAGATCCTGTTGAACCTGGTGCCACAGCTCTTCACCCTGCTGCACCGACGGCCACAATCACGACAGCCGAATATACGCAGCTCGGCCTTGCCGTTCCGTCATCCATGACACCCACCGCCTCGAACCCCTCAGCAGGGCGCCTGTTGCCGCTGCTGGCCACTGGTTTGGCCACCGGCCTGGCCGCTGGTCTGGCCTTGGCCGGCTGCAACGCGCGCCTGCCGGGTCTGCCCGGTGGCGGGCGCCAGGAACCTGCCCGCATCAGCGATGCACCCACGACCCCGCCCCTGCAGCCCGGCAGCAACGTGATCGTTGATGCGGTGTCGCGGGTCGGTCCGGCGGTGGTGCGGATCGACACCGTCAAGCGCACGATCAACCCGCTGGGCGGCCTGTTCGGCCAGGGACCCTCGATCCAGCAGCAGCAGGGCCAGGGCTCAGGCTTCATCACCCGCTCGGATGGGGTGGTCCTGACCAATGCCCACGTGGTCGAGGGCGCCAGTGAGGTGAGTGTCACCCTGCCCGACGGACGCAGCTTCAGCGGCAAGGTGTTGGGCAGCGATCCCCTCACCGATGTGGCGGTGGTCAAGCTGGTGGCCAGCCGCCTGCCGGTGGCTCCGTTGGGTGATTCGAGCAAGCTGCGCCCCGGTGAATGGGCGATCGCGATCGGCAATCCGCTCGGTCTCGACAACACCGTCACCGCCGGCATCATCAGTGCCATCCAGCGCACCAATGCCCTCGGTGAGGGCCAACGGGTGCCCTACATCCAGACGGATGCGGCGGTCAATCCGGGCAACAGCGGCGGCCCGTTGATCAACGACCGGGGTCAGGTGATCGGCATCAACACGGCGATCCGCCAGGCCCCTGGCGCCGGACTCAGCTTTGCTGTGCCGATCAATGTGGCCCGCCAGATCGCCGCCCAGATCCTGGCCCGCGGCTACGCCAGCCATCCGTACATCGGCGTGCGGCTGCAGACCCTCTCGCCCCAGTTGGCCCGTGAGATCAACGCCTCCACCAACGAGTGTCGCCTGCCCGAGGTCAATGGCGTGGTCGTGGTCGATGTGATGGCCGGCAGTCCTGCGGCCAAGGGCGGCCTTCGGAGCTGTGATCTGATCGAACAGGTGGGCGGTCGGGGCGTCCGCAATCCCTCGGAGGTTCAGCTGGCCGTCGATGGGGCCCGGGTGGGCGAGCCGTTGTCGCTGCAGGTGCGGCGTGGTGATCAACGGCTGACCCTGAACCTGCGGCCTGCCGAGTTGCCGCGCCAGGGCTGAGCCCGGGTGCCTGTGCAGCCGCGTCTGTTGGTGCTGATGGCCCGGGCCCCGGCCCCCCTGCGTTGCAAAAGCCGCCTGGCGGCCGGGGGGCTGGGGCCGCGCCGCGCCGCCCTGGTCCAGGGGCGGCTGCTGGCGCACACCCTGGCCGTGGTCGAACGGGGGGCGGACCAGCTCCAGGCCCGCTCCCGACTCGCCCTGAGTGGTGTCGGCGGGCGCTGTGGTCGCCGCCTGCTGGGCCGGGCCGGATGCACCGAGGTGGTGTTCCAGGGTGGCGGCGGCCTGGGGGTGCGCCTGCAGCGCCAATTCGCCTGGGGGTTTGCCCAGGGCCATCGAGCAATCGTGCTGGTGGGCAGCGACCTGCCCCGGCTCGCCGCCGTTGACCTGCAGCAGGCCTTTGCCGCCTTGGAACGGGTTCCCCTGGTGCTAGGCCCCGCCACGGACGGGGGCTACTGGTTGATCGGGCTGCGGGCGCCGGCTGCGGCCCTGTTCGCGGGCATCGATTGGGGCGGTCCCCAGGTGTTGGCCCAGACCCTGGGCCAGGCCGGACGGTTGAACCTGCCCTACAGCCTGCTCGACGACCAGAGCGACCTGGACTGGGCCGCCGACCTGGCCTGTTGGCGATGATCTCGGTCGTCATCCCCACCCTGGATGAGGCCGCCCGCCTGCCGCTGCTGCTGGCCGATCTGGCCGCTGATGGCGGTTTGATCAGCGAGGTCATCGTGGTCGATGGGGGCAGTGCCGATGCCACGCCAACGGTGGCGCGCCTGGCCGGCGCCAGGGTTCTGATGGCCCCGGCCAGTCGTGGCGCCCAGTTGGTCGCCGGCATCGCCCAGGCCAGCGGGCCCTGGCTGTGGCTGTTGCATGCCGACGCCCGCCTGCCCCGGGGCTGGCACCAGCGGCTGCTGCCGGTGCTGCGCGCCCCTGATGACGGCGCGCTACGCGCTTGGTACGGGCGGCTGCAGGTGCAGTTGCCAGGTCCCCAGTACCGACTGCTCGAGCTGGCCGTGAGCCTGCGCAGCCGCTGCTGGCAGCGGCCCTATGGCGATCAAAGCCTGCTGCTGACGCGGCGCACTCACGACCAGGTGGGCGGCCTGCGGCCGTTGCCGTTGATGGAGGACCTGGACTTCGCCCAGCGGCTGGCCCGTTGCGGCCGCTGGGTCAGCCTGGGGCTGCCGGTGCAGGTCGATGGTCGCCGCTGGCAGCGGCTGGGGTTTCTCGGCACGCTCTGGGCCAATGCCGCCTTGCGCCGCGCCTGGCGCCAGGGCGTGGCGCCCCAGCTGCTCTATGGGGCGTACCAAAAGGCACAGCGCCGGCCCTGGGGCTCCAGCTCCCAGCCCTGATCCGTGTAAAAGCCGATCACCTCAGGATCGGCAAACAGGCTGACCCGTTGCACCTGCTGGCGCTGGAGCTGGGCCAGCACATAGGCCATCAGCTGCTTGCCCAGGCCCGCCCCCTGGTAAAGCGGGTGGACCGCCACATCCCAGACGGTGGCATCGATGACCCCGTCACCGGTGCAGCGGGCAAAGCCGACCAGTTTGGGCACCCGCGGGTCGTGGCGCCAGATGCCTACCCGCAACAGGCTGTGCTGCAGGGCGCGACGGACACGACGCAACGGCCTGCGGCTCCAGCCCACGGCGTCACAGAGCTGTTCGAGTTCGATCAGATCGATCTCACGCTCGCGGCTCAGCACCAGGGTCAGCCGGTCTGCCGGGGTGGTGCAAAGCTGATGCTCAGGCCCGTAGAGATCATTGAGCAGCTCTGACACGGGAAGGGGACCAGCGGCAGTGATGGGGTCCTCCCGATCCTCTCCCATGTTGGTCTGTGTGCACGGCTGGCTGTTGGCAGGGAGGTTGTGGGATCCCCTGGTGGACCACTGGCAGGGGCGCTGGAGCTGTTGGTGTCCTGACCTGCCAGGCTTTGGCGGCAGCAGCCGTCCCCGGGGCCTGCAGCCCAGCCTGGCCAGCTATGGCCGCTGGCTGGCGGCGGCGGTGCAGGAGCGGGCCTCCGGGTCTCCGGTGGTGTTGGTCGGCCATTCGCTGGGGGGCAGCGTCGCCCTGCACGCGGCAGCGGCGTTGGGCAGTCAGCTGCAGGGGCTGGTGCAGATCGCCGTCGGCGGTGGCATCTACCAACCGCGTCCGTTTGCCGCGGTGCGCCGTGGGGGCGCTGCCTTTCTGCGCTGGCGACCCGCTTGGTTGGCCCAGCTGCCGGCGGCCGAACCGCTGGCCAGTCCGCTGCGGGCCGACCTGCATGCCGCCCGCGGTCTGCTGGCTTGCAGCATGCGGCGCCAGGCCGTGCACCAGCTGCCGTTGCTCGTGCACCGGCTCCAGGTGCCGAGCCTGTGGATCGCCGGCAGCAACGACCGGGTGATGGAGCCCCGCTACGTGCGCCATTTAGCCAGCTATGCCCCGGACCATGGGCTGGTCGAGTTGGCCGGCGCCGGTCACCTGCCGATGCGTCAGAGGCCCGACCAATTGGCCGAGGCGATCGACACGTGGCTGGTTCAGAGACTCGCCAATCCCCGCTCTTGCAGTTCGGCCAGTCGGGCATAAAGGCCGCCTGCGGCCCGCAGCTGCTGATGGCTGCCCTGTTCGACCAGCCGTCCCCGCTGCAACACCAGGATCCGATCGGCCGCCTCGACCGTCGCCAGGCGGTGGGCGATCACGATCGCCGTGCGCCCGCTCAGCAGGGTGTCGAGATCCCGTTGCAGGGTCGCTTCGGTGGAGGGATCCATGAAGGCGGTCGCCTCATCCATCACCAGCACCGAGGGGTTGCGCATCGCCACCCGGGCCACCGCCAGCAGCTGCTTCTCGCCCGAGGACAGGTTGCCGCCCCGCTCGCGCAGTTCGGTGGCCAGGCCATCGCTGAGCCGATTTAGCAGGGGGTTCAGGCCCAGTTCGGCGCAGGTGCGCTCGAGCTGGTCGCGGCTGATCGGGGCGTCGAGGCGCAGGTTGTCGGCGACGGTGCCGCTGAACAGAAACGTGTCCTGAAGCACCACCCCGAGCCGTTGGCGCAGGCTGGAGAGCGGCAGGTCGCGAATGTCGACGCCGTCGAGCAGGATCCGGCCCTGCTGCGGCTCATAGAGCCGGCACAGCAGACGGATGACCGTGGTCTTGCCCGAGCCGGTGGGACCCACCAGGGCCACGTGTTGTCCCGCTGGGATGCGCACCGAGAAGTCCTGCAGGATCGGCTCGTCCGGCCGGTAGGCGAAGCTGACCGACTCGAACACCACCTCAGAGGCCTGGTTCGACGCCCGCGCCGGGCTCAGGGGCTGGGGCCGGTCGGCGATCTCGATCGGTTCTTCCAGCAGTTCACCAATCCGTTCAACCGCCGTCAGTCCGCCCTGGATCTGGGTGAACCGTTCGGCCAGCTGGCGCAGGGGGTCAAACAGCCGTTGCGAATAGAGGATGAAGGTGGTCAGGGTTCCCAGACCCATCACCCCGGCTGTGACCATCGAGCCGCCCAGGGCCAGCACCAGGGCCACCGCCACCAGGGCGACCCATTCGATGAACGCCGAGATGGCGCTGTCGTACAGGATCGTTCCGGTGACCGCGCGGCGGTAGGCCCCTGTGGTGGTCGCAAACCGTTCGCTGTTGCGCCGCTCGCGGCGGAACATCTGCACCACCTCAAGGCCCTGCAGGTTCTCCTGCAGGTCGGCGTTGAGCTGGCTCAACTCTTCGCGCACCCGGTAGTTGGCCTTGCGGTAGCGGCCTTGCAGCCAGATGATCCCGAGGGTCACGGGCACCTGGGCCACCAGCAGCAGCAAACCCAGGCGCCACTCGATCGTCAGCATCGTGGCGGCGATCACGATCAGGGTCACCAGGTCCCCCAGAACGCCCACCGCGCCACTGCCGAACACCTCGGCCAGGGCATCGACGTCGCTGGTCAGCCGGGTCAGCAGCTTGCCGACCGGCGTGCGGTCGTGAAACCGCAGCGACAGGGCCATGGCGTGGGCGAACAGGTCATCGCGGATGCGGGCCGTCAGCCGTTGGCCCACGGCTTGCACGTTGAAGGTCTGAATGCCCTGGAGACCCAGGCGCAGCAGCACCGCGATCAACAGCAGCAGCACCAACAGCTGCAGGGCCTGGGGCACCGCCAACCCCGCCAGCCAGGGCATGGTCGGTTCGCGGCGCAGCACGGCGATCGCCTGGCCCACCAGCAGCGGTTGCACAGCGGCCGCCAGGGCCACGGGCAGCAGCAGCACCAGGGTCAACGACAGCCGGCGCCGATCCCGACCCAAATAGGGCAACAGACGGAGAAGCCGCTGGCGGTCGCGACTGGCCATTAGGCCACCTCGGCGGGGTGAGGGTCGACCGCCAGCTGACGCACCAGCTGCTGCATGGTGCCCTGATCAAGGCGCAGGGCCAGGGGATTGCCGATCAGCCGCGCCGTGCTGTCAAACAGGTCCTCGATCGCCACCAGGCCGTTCTCGGCCAGGGTGCGCCCCGTGGCCACCAGATCGACGATCGCCTCGCTCATGCCGGTGATCGGTCCCAGTTCGACCGAGCCCGTCAGATGGATCAATTCCACCGGTAGATCAAGCCCATCAAAAAACCGTTCAGCGCAGCGGGTGAACTTGCTGGCGATGCGGCAATGGGCGGGCAGATCGGCGGCCCGGCGGTAGGGGCTGGTGGCCTTGACCGCCACGCTCATGCGGCAGCCACCAAAGCCGAGATCGAGAAGCTGGGCCACCGGCAGTTGGTGCTCCTGCAACACGTCGAAGCCCACCACACCCAGCTGGGCCTGGCCGTAGCTGACGTAGACGGGCACGTCCGCGTTGCGCACCAGCAGGGCCCGGGCCCTGCCGCAGGGGCTGGGCACCATCAGTTGGCGGTTGCCCGGGTCGAGCAGGGCCGAAAAGTCGATTCCCGCTGCGGCAAAGCACCGCACCGAATCCTTGAGCAGGGCGCCCTTGGCCAGAGCGATGGTCAGCATGGGCGGGCAGCGGCGCCGATCATGGGGGTGGCCGCAGTGCGGACTTTAACGATGGCCTCTCACCACCCGTCCCAGCTTGAGCCGCCCTTGGCGATCGAGACGGTTCCGGTTCTCAACGACAACTACGTCTTTCTGCTCAGCCGTGCCGGCCAGGCCGTGGTCGTCGATCCGGCGATCGCTGCGCCCGTGATTGCGCGGCTTGAGCAGCAACAGCTCGAGCTGGTGGCGGTGCTGCAGACCCACCACCACCGCGATCACATCGGCGGCACGCCCGAGCTGTTGGCCCGTTGGCCCCGGGCGCAGGTGGTGGCAGCTGCGGCCGATCGGCAGCGGATTCCGCTGCAAACCCTGGGGGTCGCGGACGGTGACCGCTTTGACCTGCTCGATCAGCCCGTGCACGTTCTGGCTGTGCCGGCGCACACCAGGGCCCATGTGGCCTTTTACCTGCCGTTGACCGGCGATCTGTTCTGCGGCGACACCCTGTTTGTCGCTGGTTGTGGCCGCCTGTTCGAGGGCACCCCCGACCAGATGTGGACCGCCCTGCAGCGGCTCACCTCCCTGCCCGACGGGACGCGCATCTGGTGCGCTCATGAGTACAGCGCCGGCAACCTGCGCTGGGCCCTGGGCCAGGTGCAGCCTGCCGATCCCCTGGCAGCGGACCTGCAGCGACGGCTCGCGCAGGTGCTCGAGCTGCGCAGGCGCGGCCTGCCCAGCGTCCCCAGCACCGTGGCGGCCGAACGGGCCACGAATCTGTTCGTGCGCAGCGGCTCAGCAGCCGAGCTGGCAACGCTGCGCCAGCACAAGGATCACTGGCGCGGTTGAGCCAGCAGCGGCAGGCCGCCCGGATACAGCAGCGCCGCCGCGCCCAGGCGCCGCCGCACCCGGCAGCGCTGACCCCGCTGCCAGTCCTGCTCGAGGGGCAGGCGCAACCGCAGGCGCAGCTCGCCCAGCTGCACCTGCACCAACCATTCGCGACCCAGAAATTCGCGGCCGAGAACCACCGCTTCGCCTGCTGCATCGGCCTCGAGCTGCAGGGCTTCGGGATTGACCAGGACCGTTAACGCAGCGGGGTCCAGCTCACGCAGCTGCTGCTGTTCAGCCAGCTGCCAATGGCCAAGCGGGGTGCTGACGCTGGTAGGGCTGCAGGTGGTCACCGGCAGGGCGTTGCCCTGCAGCACGAACCGGCCGACAAACGGGCTCGCCGGATGTTGCACCAGGTCCCTGGGGCTGGCGCATTGGTGCAGCAGGCCTCCCTCCATCACGCCGACCCGGTCACAGATCGCCAGGGCTTCTTCGGGGTCGTGGGTGACGATCAGGCCGCTGGTGCCGCATTGGCTGAGCACGCCCGGCAGCTCGCTGCGCAGCCGCAACCGCACTTCCACATCCAGGTTGGAGAAGGGTTCGTCGAGCAGCACCACCGCCGGCGCCGGGGCCAGCGCCCGGGCCAGTGCCAGCCGCTGCCGTTGCCCACCCGACAGTTCGTGTGGGTACCGCTGCTCGAGGCCCCCCAGGCCCAGCAGCTCGAGCAACCAGGAGGCTCGGCTGGTGTCCGCACCGCGCCTCAGCCCGAAGCAGGCATTGCCCCACGCATTCAAGTGAGGAAACAGGGCGTAATCCTGAAACACCATGCCGACGCCGCGGCGCTCGGGCTCCAACCACCGCTGCGGGCCGGCCACCTGGCGCCCGTCGATGCTGATGCTGCCGCGGGTCGGCCGTTCGAATCCGGCGATCAGCCGCAACAGCGTCGTCTTGCCACAACCCGATGGGCCCAGCAAGCCCACCAGTTCGCCCTGGCGCAGGGACAGATCGATCCCCTGCAGGGTCCAGGCGGACTCGGCCGCCTGGTCATAGCGATGCCAGAGACCCTGCAGCTGCACGTGGTGCTGGTCCTGCAGACCCCGCTCGGTCTGCTCGATCAGAGGGAGGGCGATGGGCAGACAGGCGCGACGGCCATAAGCTCACCCCCCATCTTGGCCCCCGCCTGCCGATGACCTCCACGCCCGAGCTGCAAGCGATCAACACCAATGCCGCCCCAGAACCCGTCGGCCCCTACAACCAGGCGGTTCTGGCGGGGGGGCTGCTGTTCTGCTCAGGTCAGATCGCCCTGGATCCGACCACGGGCCAGATGGTGGGCGAGGGCGATGTGGAGGCCGAGACCCGTCAGGTACTGGCCAACCTGCAGGCGGTGCTGGCAGCAGCAGGCTCCAGCCCCGCTCGGGTGGTGCGCACGACGGTCTTTCTGGCTGATCTGGGCGATTTCGCCCGGGTCAATGCGATCTATGCCGAGCTGTTCGGTCAGGGGGTGTCGCCGGCGCGAGCCTGCATCCAGGCAGCGGCGCTGCCCAAGGGGGCCCGGGTCGAAATCGACTGCATCGCCCTGGCTGGTTGAGCGCGGCCGTTCCTTGCGGGGCTCCAGGCTCAGCCGTCGAGGGGGCAGTCCATCAGCCGGGCTGCCTGCTGATCGACAGCGCCCAGGCGGGCCAGGATTCCCTGCAGATCCACAGCTGACAGCTCGCCGTCCTCGCCCCATTTCATGCAAGAGCGTCCCAACAGGTCGTCAGGGCTCCCTGACTCGATCGGCCCGGAGCCGCTGTTCGGAGTCAAGGGGAAGCCCATGCCTTGCCTGGATGTCCTGATTTCCACACTAGCGACGTGTCCGGGCACCCCTGAGGTGTATTGATTCTGTTCGGCTTTGGCTGCATCCTCACTGCCTGAGCCCAGATGGCAGTCGTGCCCTACCCTGTGCGGACGACGGGGCGTGGCGCAGCTTGGTAGCGCGGGTGCTTTGGGAGCACTAGGTCGCAGGTTCGAATCCTGTCGCCCCGACTGAATTCTCACCCTCTCAGAACAGGCCTTGTACTCAGAGCGGAGTCGGTCAAAGCAGACGCTGGAAGGCACCTGAAACGATCGCCAAGCGCCAGGATTGGGCTATGCCAGCGGCACGATGCCCTGTAGCGTCTCTTCCATCCCCACGACTGCGACCTCCAGATCGTGCAGTGCCTGCGCCCGCAACCAGTAGCCATTGCCCAGCCCAAACAGGCGGCAGAGGCGTAGGTCGGTGTCGGCGGTGATGGCACGACGGCCCTGCAGGATCCCGTAGACGCGGCTTTCAGGCACCCCGATGGAGTGAGCCAGGCGGTAGGGCGTGATGCCCATCGGCTCCAGGAACTCGTGTTGCAGCAGCTCGCCAGGGGTGACAGGTGGCAGGCGGTCAGTGGTAGTCGACGATTTCGGCGCCTTCTGCCGCCCCGTTTTTCCAGACGAAGCAGAGGCGGAACTGATCGTTGATGCGGATGCTGTGTTGGCCACGGCGGTCACCTTTGAGAAGCTCCAGGCGGTTGCCCGGTGGTACGCGGAGGTCGTCGAGGGTGGCTGCGATTTCAAGCTGACGGAGCTTGCGCCGCGCCATGGCCTCAAAGGCTTGAAAGCGCTTGATGCGCTGGCCCTGAGCCAAGGCGCTGGTGTCGCGGCAGCGGAACGACCTGATCACCCCATCAGCATATGTCCGCTAGGCGGTTGCATCCGTCAGGCGGTCAGGGAGATTGAATTAGCCCTGCCGGACGGGTGCTGAGGGTGGTCATCGGCGCTCGCCGCGCTCGAAACGGGCCTCAGGGGGCACGGTCGGCGGCAGGGGGCTGGTATTGCGGACCGAACCTGGGCTGTTGGGATTGAAGAGCCCAGAAGCCGACGCCAGCGATCAGGGCCAGTGGCAACAGCCACAGCAACGGTGTTCTGGCTGTTGCAGTGCGGTTGCGCCCCCGAGACGGTGGAGTCCATGCGCTGCCGACCGGCAAGCCGCAGCTACCGCAGACGGCCCTACCGCCAAGGCTTCTGTCCTGCCTGATCGACCTGCATTGGCAGCGGGGGCAAGGTCGAGCCACAAGCACTCAAGCAATTGCGGCAGTCAAGCCTGTCGAGGTGAGGCACCCGCCGAGACTTCACCGTCGGCTGCTCTGCACGTCAGCCGCGAAGGGTCAATGACAGGCACACCGAACTTGGATGGGCTGGGTGCGCCGCAGTGGAGCGTGACCCCCAACGCGTTAGTGGCGCCTGGATGCATGGCGACAATTAGATAACCGCCCGCTTACGTAGTTGACAACGGGCACCAGGGCTGACGGAGGCGGCGGTGGATCGTCCTTAGCATCGATCCGCTCCAGTGAGGCGTGGGAGGCCCAGGCCTGCAGCAACGTGCCATCCACCAAAAAGTCCTCATCGCTCAGCGGCGGCTTGACCTCTGGAGCGGCCATCACCTTGTTAAGGAAGCGCTCCATGAGCTCCTCATTCAGCAGCCGGTCGCGGTTCTTGGTGAATGTGGTGGGATGGCAGATCGGATCATCAGGACCCAGACCGACAAACCAGCGGAACAGCAAGTTGTATAGCAGCTGCTCCAGCAAAAGCCGCTCAGAGCGGATGCCGTCAAATGCCTGCAACAGCGAAGCCAGCAGCAGCAGCTCGGGCGGCACCGATGGCCTGCCATCTGCGGCGTAGAGCGCACAGAAGATGGGATTGAGACGATCGAGGGCCTGATCCGCCAGTTTCCCGATCCGCCTGGGCGGATGGCTGGCCGGGATCCGCTCCTCGATCGACGCATAGAAGACCAGGGAGCCGCCACCTCACTGTTGACCACGCATCTGGACTGGACAGCTATGCCATTATCGCATGGACTCTGTTTTTCAACAAACTCTTTGCTCAATGAAGGCAGGGTTCACTGTCTCTTGCCGATTAGGAAAGCAGATCGATGCTGAAGTCAAACACCTGAACCAAGTCCTGGAAATCACGATCGCCGCCGCCCTTCAGATCTTCGAATCCGATCTTGTTGGTGCCGAGGGTGACGAAGTGCTCGATGCGATCAGAATTGGCCTCAGCAAAGGCGAAATAGGTCTCACCATTGCTGAACACGGCAAAGGGAGCAAGGAGCATTCCACCTGGGATGGAAAACTCCTTGCTTCTGATCTCGCGGTTCTTGGCTTGGATCCCCGTGAGGGGATCGACCAGGTTGTCAGCCCGCAAGGCCTCCTGGATGTAGGAGGCATGGCCGGGTAGGAGTGTGTCGCCGTTTG
>JBJOHB010000006.1:0-7684 GCA_046047915.1 Cyanobacteriota bacterium | reverse complement strand
CTCATGGCAAAGCAAGTTCGTTTGACCCTCGCCAAGGCAATCGCCAAAGCGAATCTTCGTCGGGCTGAGGCAGGGGAGAAGCCCATCACGATGAATTCGCTGGCAGTGCGGGCGGGTGTGGCTGCCACCACCATTACTCGCCTAGCGCGAACCGATGACAAAGCGGCATCGGCACTCTCCCTGGACTTGGCATCCAAGATCGTGACAGTGCTGGAGTGTGGGATTGAGGATTTGCTGGAAGTGACTGAGGACAGAGGCTAATCAAATGGCGCTCAATAATTGGCGCACCAATGTTCATGGCGTTTGTGGCCAACTGTCTAGGCATTGGGAAGAATTATTTTTTTTGGTGGCATTTATTCTTCTGCTGCTTCAGGTCACTTTCTTTTACTCAGACATAAGTGGCCTCGCTGGTCTGCATGGGGCAATCGCCTGGTTTGCTGCCGTTGATACCTTTATTGTGTCGCGATTAGCATACATTACGGCTCCAATTTTTTTGCCGCCACTGTTGTTTATCCTCTTTTCAGGAGGGCGCGCTTCTTGGTGTAGGCGCTATTTTGATCTGCTTGGAGTGTATGTAGTTTGCAGGCTTATTGTTCAATTTATTGGGCTTAATGTATTGGTTTTTGATTCAATAACACCGCCGTTTCTTCTGATCACTCAGCTTCTCTTCTTTCTTCCTTATTCTCTGTTGGTGTGGGGATGGATTTATTGGAGGCTTGACCTCAATGCGAGGAATCGCCCCCGTCCATTCTTTCGCTGTGACTTTTATGGGGAGGCGCCGCGACCAATTGATTACTTCGTGGCATCATTTTCATCTGTCTTCTCGGCATCAATTTCTGGAATTAAAGGAAACTATGCTCGCTCTAGAATATTGATTCTTTTGCATGGATTTATGATCTACGATGTGATGGGGTTGACTCTTTCAAGGGCGGTTTCTCTTGTGCAGAGTCGCTAATTCCTCGAAAAACTCCATCCCAATCCATGGTTGTTGGTCTGCACGCCTGTCCACCCGACTGGCGCAAAGTGCTGGCCCACGCAGCAGAGTGGGATGACCTCGAGTAAGATGTCTTACAACCATCCCGCTCAGGTTTCGTCTGCATCACCTGCCAGCTTTTTCGCTACGAGGTCGGTAGGCATTGTGTCACCTTGCTGACTTCCCTAAAGGTGGGCACCATCAGCGGGTATCCGCACTGTCTCCATGCTGTCAAAGACGGTTTTCTGGCATCAATGACTCGACTGCCGATGTCTTTGGTCCCCCGTTGGCGCTACATGACTGATGAGGCGAAAGCGCTGATCAGGCGCACTGCTGTCTCTGCCTTGGTTGTCCTGTTCGTGCTGTTGGTCGTCAGGGCATTGGCGCCATGGGTCGTGGTGGCGGTGATTGCCTGGTGGATTTGGCAGGCCGTGAAGCGGTAGTTGTTTGGGGTCGAGGAGCAACCTTTGTACCGCAGCCGAGCAATCGGCCAATCAATAAGTGGACCCGTCCACCTGAGAAGCAAACAGTCCTCGGAGCAACGTTTGCAGCTGTTGCTTCATCGCCTGGCGTTAGTCGAGCACGCTGTAACTCAGCTGCAGCCCCCTGGCCGTGTAGGCGTTCGTGTAGCCCCCGTCGTAGGCGGTGCCCCGGTAGGTGGCGCGGATGGGCCGACCTGAGCCCGGTCTCAGCGTCAGGCTGGCCTTGCAGCTGATCACGCGTTCAGCGATGGGTTTGCAGGATCCTTCGTCGCGCCTGGCCTCCACCATCGTGTGGTCGGCAAAGGTGATCACTTCGATCACGGTGCCTGCTGGGCTGGGATCCTGCTGTGGCGTCACGGCGCAGTAGGCGTGGCGTCCGTTGCGCTGGCAGTTGGGGGAGATCTGGGCCCCGGACGCCAGTGGCCAGCCCAGTTGCAAGGCCACACAGGCTGCAACCCATAGGCCTGACCACTGCCGCTGCGGATTCACGGCCGAGAGGTCGAATCGTCGCTGGCGGCGGGATCCAGCTGCCAGATCCGCTCCAGGCGCTGCCTGAAGGCGGCCGTGCTCGGGCGGGGGCGCCCCAGCTGCCGTCGGATGCCGCGGTTCAGCTGCCAGAACTTGATGCCGGCCGCAACGGCGAACACGCACCAGGGCACTAGCAGCCAGGTCTGCTCCCGCATCGCACGCTGCTCTCGCTAGCTCTGCATTCTGGCGGCTTCAAGGCCGGTGGGTGCATCCCGCGTGAAGAGTCCTGAAGCGAACGCGCTGCGCAGCCCCTGATCCGATCAAAGTTGAAGACATCATGAAGAAGGGGGTTGCCGATGGGCGGCTGGAGCCAGAAGTGCGGTGACTGTGCCAACTACTCGGGGACCCAGCAGGCGTCTGGCTTTTGCCGCGTCTGGTGCGCCGTGGTCGTCCAGCAGGCGCCCCTGCTGCGCCAGTGCCCCCATTGGACCAGTCGCGAGGCTCTCAAGGGCGCCGCTTAGCGTTGACCTGCTCTGCCTGCCCGTGATGTCGCCCGAGAAACCCCAGCGTCCGGTCTGGATGAACTGGCTGTTTCTGGGGATGTTTCTGTGGAGCAGCTGGCAGCTGGCCGGTTACTGGCTGCAGCGGTTGCACGGCTGATCAGGAGGCGCTGATTAGGGGTAGAGGTTGGGCACGAAGAACTGCTCGCCCAGGGGCGGGCGATCGATCGGCTTGGCCTTTTTGCGCGGTGGCAGCTTGATTGCCGGCGGCGTCATGTCGTGATACGGCACCTTGCTGAGCAGGTGGTGCATGCAGTTGAGCCGTGCCCTCCGCTTGTCGTCGGCCTCCACCGTGAACCAGGGCGCCTCAGGGATGTTGGTGTGGGCCAGCATCGCGTCCTTGGCCATGGAGAAGTCCTGCCAGCGTTCGCGGGCCTCGAGGTCCATGGGGCTCAGCTTCCAGCGCCGGGTCGGGTCGTCGATGCGGGCCCTGAACCGAGCCTCCTGCTCGTCGTCGCTGACTGAGAACCAGTACTTGAGCAGCACGATGCCCGAGCGCACCAGCATGCGCTCGAATTCGGGGCAGGACTGCATGAACTCGTCGACCTGGGCCGGCGTGCAGAAACCCATCACCCGCTCGACGCCGGCACGGTTGTACCAGCTGCGATCAAAGATCACGATCTCGCCCGCCGCCGGGAAGTGCTCCACGTAGCGCTGGAAGTACCACTGGCTTTTCTGCTGATCCGACGGGGTTCCCAGGGCCACCACCCGGCAGCCGCGGGGGTTCAGGGGCTCGGTGATCCGTTTGATCGTGCCGCCCTTGCCCGCCGCATCGCGCCCTTCGAACAGAACGATCAGGCGAAAGCCGGTGGCTTTCACCCAGTACTGCATCTTCACCAGCTCGACCTGCAGGCGGGCCAGCTCCTTCTCGTAGACCTTGCGCTCGAGCCTGCCGTTGCCGGCCGGTTCGCTCCCCAGGTCCTCCATCAGCGCCGAGGGGCGGTAGCGGTCGCTCTCGCGACCTGCTGTGTTGCCGTTGGTCCTGTCCTTGTGCTTGCCCATGGGTGAGCGCTCAGCGTCGCTGGCGAGGGGAGGGGGAGGTGCTGCCCGCGGGGCCTGGCAGCACGCTGCGCAACAGCCGCACCAGGCCGGCCACCAGCAGCAGCAGGGCGCCAATCACCACCAGCACCAGCATCAGCACGGCCAGCAGCTGCAACAGCCCCTGCAGAAAGCGCCCCAGACCGCCAATCAGGTTGGCGATGGCGGTGCTGACCAACAGCATCGTGTCGAGCCGCTCGGGCAGTTGCATCAGTGCGACCAGCAGGCCAGCCCCCAGGGCGAGCAGCAGCAGGCCGCTGAAGGCCTGGGTCCAGCGTACGGGCCGCCGCCGTTGCTGAAACACCTTGCGCTGCCTGTCGCGGGCCGGCTTGCTGCGGTTCATGGTTCGAGGCGGTGGCCGGCGTGCCGCATCCAGCGTTCGAACTCGCTCAGCACCAGTTCGTTGGGGCAGTCGATCAGGTGCAGATCGCCGACGTTGCAATCCCCCTGACCGCCGTGATGCAGCGAGATGTGAAAGTCCTCGCCGCTCAGGCCGCACACCTCGGGGTCGCTGCGCACCACCACATCAAGGATGGCGCCCAGGCGCACCACCCGACGGCGCAGCTCGGACCAGGTGAGCACCATGAATGAACCGCAGCACAACTGTGTGTCCAGTGTGCAGAGGCCTGGGCCGGCGTCAACGGGGCGTGTTCAGCTTGCCGGGGGTGGCCGTGGTGCTCTGGGACGTCATCTGGGACCCGGTCTGGGGTCTGGGGGTGGGCCACAGCAGTGAGGCCGTGCTGGTCACGGCCAGGACCAGCACGGCCGCTGCCGGCGCCGCCAGGCGTTGCCGTTTGGGGATGCGACCGCCCAGCTCCCGGGCGCGCAGCGGCAGGGCGGGCGGCAGGTCCAGCGACAGCTGCAGCCGCGGATCGATGCGCAGTTGATCGAGCACCCGCACCAGGTCGGCCAGTTCGGCATCGTCCAGCTGGACCTCCAGCGGGGGCGTATCGGGCTGGCTGCTGCGCAGCAGCAGGCGGTGGCTGCCCGGTCCGGCTGGGCGCAGCTCGACGGGATCGGGTTCGCTGCCGATCGGCGCCGCGGCGTCGCTGATCAGCCGGCGGGCATAGGGCAAGACCGTCTGGATCAGGGCCAGCAGGTGCTCTTTTTTGCCTTCGAGCTCGGGCCGGCCGGCCCACTGCAGGTTCCAGCCCGTGATGATGCCGATCGCATGGCCCCCCTGGCCGGTCGAGACATCGGGCACGCCTTCGACCTGCAGGCGGCAGCTGATCTGATCGAAACGAAGGGTCTGTTTCATGCCGCGGCATCCATCAGGCTGGCCTTGAGCCTGTCAAAGCCGCCGGTGCCGGCGGCCAGGGCCATCGCCCGGATCAGCTGACGTCGCTGGGCGGCGCCGCCGTCGGCCTCGAGCAGCCGCTGCACGGCGACGCGGCGCAGGTTCATGCGCTCGCGCAACAGCTCGCCCAGGCGCTCTTCAAACAGGCTCCAGCGCTGCTGCGACACCGCAGGCGGTTCGGCGCTCGAGAGCAGGGCCCGCAGCAGGGGGTACAGGCGGTCTGCCTGGCTGCAGAGAATGCGAATCAGGGCATCGCTGGTCTCGGGCTCCAGGCTGCCGCGGCGCACGTGGCGGCGCAGGGGGTTGTGGCAGCGGCGCTTCCACAGGTCAACCCGGTTGCCGAGGCGATCGCCCAGACCCAGGTCCTGGCCAAGCCAGAGCATGGCCTCGGCGCCGTTGAGGTCCAGCGCTTCGGCGCACAGCAGCATCAGGTCGAGCCGCTCAAGGCCACGACGGGGCAGGGGTGCAGCTGGATCAGATGCCATGGCTGCGATGATGCCATGGCTGCCTGGAGTGGGCGATGACCGCCGGCCTCGATCTGCGCGACCTGGTGCGCGACATCCCCGACTTTCCCAAGCCGGGCATCCTGTTTCGCGATCTGACGCCGCTGATGCGCGATCCCGATGGCTGGCAAGAGGTGATCCGCCGGCTCAGTGGGCTGTGCGATCGCTTTCAACCTGACTTGATCGTCGGCATCGAGTCCCGCGGCTTCATCGTCGGCACCGCCCTGGCCACTGCGGTGCGGCTTGGTTTTGTGCCGGTGCGCAAGCCCGGCAAGTTGCCCGGCGCCGTCACCGGCGTCGATTACGCCCTCGAGTACGGCACCGATCGGTTGGAAATCCAGAGCGATGCCTTTGACGGCGGCGCCCGGGTGCTGGTGGTCGACGACCTGCTGGCCACCGGCGGCACCGCCGCCGCCTGCGCCCAGTTGGTCACCGCAGCCGGCGGCCAGCTGTGCGGCTTTGCCTTTGTGGCCGAGCTCGCCGGGCTGGGGGGCCGGGCCCGCTTGCCCGAACCCCACCCGGTCGAGTCGCTGATCGTTTACAGCTGATCGTCTGCAGTTGAGCGGGCGTTACGTGAACCAGCCCCTTCAGGGCTGCTGGTCTTGCCAGCTCAGCACCCCATCCAGCTGCTCGAGGCTGATCAGGCCAAACCGCCACAGCACGATCGGCAGGGGCGCCTGCTCCTGCTCGGCCTGGCGGATCCCCAGAGCCAGGGCACTGTCGCTCAGACCCAGGCGCAGGCGCAAATGGCTCACCAGGGCGGCGCTGGGCGGCTGCTGGGGGGTGGTGCTGATGACCATGGCGCCAGTGTGATCAGCCCCGTTGCAGCAGGCAAGGGCCATCGGTCATCATCCCCAGGCTCAGGCGCCGCAGCACAGGCATCCGGCGCAGGGATGCCAGGGCCACGCGCCGCACAGGCAGCAGCAGGGCTGCGCGGTTTGAAAATAGCCGCACCAGCAGATCGGTGGCCGCCAGGGTCAGCAGCACATCAGGCCAGCGTTTGCGGGCATAGCGCCGCGGCAGGGCCGCAACCGGCAGGCTCCCACGGCTGACGCGGCGTGCCAGGGCGTGCAGCACGGCCACATCGCGCCAGCACAGGTTCAACCCCTGACCTCCCACCGGATGGCAGCGGTGGGCGCTTTCGCCCACCAGCACGGCATTGCCGGCCTGAAACCGGCGTGCCAGGGCAAGCCCCACCGCAAAGGTTTGTGGTGGCACGGCCAGGGCATCGGGTTGGAAGCGGTCCGGCAGGGCACCGGCCAACCGGTCCAAAAAGGCATCGCCACCGATCGCTTCCAGCTGCCGGCAACGGGTGGCGCCCGCACTCCAGACGACCTGTACCTGCTCGCCGCCCAAAGGCAGCAGCGCCATCGGCCCTTCGGGTCTGAACAGTTCCCAGGCCTGCTGGGCGCCCACACCCCGCAGCTGCACCTGTGCCGTTAGGCAGCGTTGCCGGTAGGTCCACTGCCATTGCCGGATCCCCAGGGCCTGACGACTGGGAGAGTCAGGCCCGTCGGCAGCGACCACCAGGTCAACGGCGCCAGGGTCGAGTGGTCCTGGCGGTGCACCCAGCTGCAGGCGAATGCGGGGGGTCTGGTCAATGGCCGCCAGCAGCACCGCCATCAGGTCCGGGTGCTGGCCGATCCAGCCCACGGCTGCCTCTGCCTGAGAGTTGCGGCGGCCCAGATCGGCCGTCGTGAAGGGCACCGCTGCGGCCGTGGAGCCCGGATCGAGGCCCAGATCGGCCAGTTGCAACTGCGCAAATGGCTCCAGTCGGGGGCTCAGCGCCTGCCACAGCTGCAGTTCCTGCAGCAGCCGCCGACTCGAATGGGTGAAGGCGTAGGCCCGCTGGCGCCGCAGCAAGGCCTGGCGTGGGCTGGGATCCTGCAGCGTGATCGCCCCCCAGCCGGCCTCGGCCAAGGCCAGGGCGGCCAGGGCCCCCGTCGGCCCGCAGCCACGCACAAGAGCAGTCAGGTTGGAGGGGCGGGTCACAGCTGCACGCTGGCATGAAAAAGCCGCAGCAAAACTGCTGCGGCGTTGGGTCAGAAGGTTGCGATGGAGCCGAAGCCGCCGCAGCTGAGGGTCAACCGATGCCCAGCAGGCCGCGGGTGAAGGCCTCACCGCCAAGGGCGAATTCGGTCGCCAACAGGGCAATGAAGCCCAGCATGGCCATGCGGCCGTTGAGCTTTTCGGCACGCTCGTGGAAGCCCCAGCCGCTGTCGGGGCTCACGACTTCCATGCGGGGCTCGGTCGCAAAAGCGTTGAGACGGCCGCCGTCTTCGGTGGTCACGGTGGCACCGCGGATCGCGGCGGGGGCAGCAGGATTGGCCTGGGTCATGGCGTTCACCTTTAAGAGTGTTAAG
>JBJOHB010000005.1:0-20470 GCA_046047915.1 Cyanobacteriota bacterium | reverse complement strand
CTGCCTGCTGCTGCAACCAGCTCTGCAGAGGTGCAAAGGCTGCCGTGCTGTGGTGGTCCGTCACGGCCAAATGCTCGAGGCCGATCGCCAGGGCCTGTTGGCCTAGCTGTTCCGGGCGAAGACTGCCGTCACTGTGGATCGTGTGGCAGTGGAAATTGAGGCGGCCTGGGCAGCTGTTGGCATCCACCTGCTCGAGCACCGGTTGCAGCGGGTGGAGGGCCATGGGTTCAGACAGCGCTGGCGGCTTCCCGTTCAGCACGCAATCGGCGCCAGCGGGCATAGAACTGAATCGAGGCGGCCATGAACACCACCAAGGCCACGATGAACCAGGTGGCCGCTCCGGTGGGGAACTGGTTTTTGAAGACCACCAACATCACCACAATCACCAGAAGCAGGGTGGGCAGCTCGTTCAAGGCGCGCAGCTGTTTAGGGCTCCAGGTGCAGGCACCCTTCTGCAGCTGCCCCATCAGGCGGTAGCAGAAAACGTGATACGCCAAGAGCCCTGCCACAAAGGCCAGCTTGGCGTGCATCCAACCCTGCTGTAACCAGGCGGGATTGCTCACCAGCAGACCCACCGCCATGGTCACGGCCACCACCATGCCGGGTGTGGTGATGATGTTGGCCAGACGGCGCTCCATCAGCGCGTACTGCTGTTGAAAGGCCTGCTGCAGGGCCGGCTCCAGCTCTTCGGCTTCGCGGTGGTAGATGAACAGCCGCACCAGGTAAAAGAGCCCGGCAAACCAGACCACCACACCGACAATGTGCAAGGTCTTGAACCACAGGTAGGCCTCGGGCGGCCAGGTCAGGGCCAGGGTCATGGGGTCAAAGCGTCAGAGGCAGGCTAGGGGCCCCACCCTGCCAGCCTGGTCCTCCGTTTGTTGGCATCAGCTGGCCTGACGGTGTGCCTGGGCGGTGGCGCGAATCGCGTCGAGCTCAGCGGCATCCAGTTTCTCAAGCTGCTTCATCACCAGCGCCATGCGCGGGTTGCGGCGAAGCTGCTCCTGGTGGCGGGCCAGAAAGTCCCAGTAGAGGCTGTTGAACGGGCAGGCCTGGTCACCGCTGCGCAGCTTGACGTTGTAACGACAACCCTTGCAGTAGGTGCTCATGCGGTTGATGTAGGCGCCGCTGGCGGCATAGGGCTTGCTGGCGAGCAGGCCCCCATCGGCGAACACCCCCATGCCGAGCACATTGGTCTGCATCACCCAGTCGTAGCCGTCGATGAACTGGCGGTGAAACCAGGCCGTCAGGGCCTGCGGGTCCAGCCCCACCAGCAGGCCATAGTTGGCCAACACCATCAGCCGCTGGATGTGGTGCGCATAGCCCGAGGCCTTGATCTCGGCCAGCACGGTGTCAAGACAGGCCATGCCGCTGACGCCGAGCTGCTCGAGCCAGACGGGCAGGGGCGCCGTAGCGGCAAAATGGTTGCGCTGGGGGTACTCAGGGCCAAACCACCAGTACAGACCATGGGTGTACTCGCGCCAGCCGAGGATCTGACGGATCACACCCTCGAGGCTGGCCAGAGGGGTCTGCCGGTCCAGGCCGGCCTGCTCCAGGCGGCGGATCAGCTCCAGGGGATGGAGCAGACCCAGGTTGAGGTACGGGGACAGCAGGGCGTGCCACAGGGTGGGCTGGCCGCTGACCATGGCGTCCTGATAGGGGCCGAAACCGTCCAGGCGGGTATCGATGAAGTGGTCCGCCACGGCCAGGGCCTGCTGGCGGGTGACGGCCCAGCCAAATGGCTCCAGATCGCCGGGCAAGCCCGGTAGGCCCTTGACCTTGGCGATCACGGTCCGGGTGATCGCATCGGCCTCAAACCGTAGCGGCGATGGACCGCCCAGCCCCTTCGGAGGCGCCTTGCGGTTGTCGTGGTCGTAGTTCCACTGGCCCCCCAGGGGTTGGCCGTCGGGGTCCAATAGCACCCCAAAGCGGCGGCGGCCTTCGCGGTAAAACAGCTCCATGCGCAGCTGCTTGTAGGGCCTCGCCCAGGCCGCGAAGTCCTCGCGGCTCCACACAAAGGCGTTGGACGGGTGCCAGATCAATGGCGGTGGGGTGCCGCCGCCCCAATCCCCGTCCCACAATTTGGTGATGGCAGCGCGAAACGGTCGCTCGGCGGGCTCCATGACGTGCAGCTCGCTGATGCCGTGCTCGGCCAGCCATGGCTGCAGCGCCTGCGAAAAGGTGCTGGTCTCGCGGTAATCCACCTGCCAGCCCGCGGTCTCGAGCTCGGCGGCGAAGTGGCGCATGGCACTCCAGACCAACACCAACTTCTGGCGGTGGTAGGCCCGCCACTGCACCACGCTGCTGCTCTCGATCAGCAGCACCCGGCAGCGCTGGCGCGCCTGGGAGGCACCCAGTTGGGCCTGCAGCGCCACCAGAGCGGACTGCTGCTGGGACAATTGGTCACCCAGCACCCAGATGCCAGGGGTCATGCCGCTGCCTCGGGAGTGAAGCGGCAGGCCCGTTGGGCTACGGCCCTGGCATACCCCCGCTCAACGGGCCCCTCCAAGGGGGTCAGTGCCCCGCTACGGCAGTCGATGGCCAACCGTTCATGGCGCCCCTGTTGATCGCTGACCCGCAGCCGCAGCAACCAGGGATAGGTGCTGCTGCGCGTGAAACCATCGCCGCAAACCGGTCCGACACAGATGCCCGGAGCGGCCGCCAGCGGCCCACAGCCGACACCCAGCATCAGGACCGCCAGGGCGGCGGCCACCAGCAGACGTTGCAGTCGCTGCAGCAGGGGGGGCATCACGACGCCAGATCGGCCAGCAGGCCATCTTCAGGGCCTGGGGCTGAGCCGGGCGATTCATCCTGCGGATGGAAGTACTCCCACACCGCACGGGCCAGGGCCGGCCCCATGCCGGGCGCTGCAGCGATCTGCTCAACCGTGGCCAGCTGGATGGCATCGATCGAGCGGAAGTGAGCCAGCAACTCGCGCACCCGGCGCGGGCCCAGGCCGGGGATGTCGGACAGGCGCGAGCGCTTCATCCGCTCGCCGCGCTGCTGGCGGTGAAAGCTCACGGCAAAGCGGTGGGCCTCATCGCGCAGGCGCCGCAGCAGCTGCACGCCGAGCTGGTCGGGCTCACTGTCCAGGGGATCCTTGGCCCCCGGCAGGAACACCTCTTCGCGCTGTTTGGCCAGCGAGCAGACCACCAGTTCGTCGTGCAGATCAAGCTCGCGCAGCGCCTCCATCACCGCTGACAGCTGGCCTTTGCCGCCGTCGATCATGACCACATCGGGCCAGTCGCCCATGCCACCGGTGTGCAGGGCGCTATCACAACTGCGCCGCAGAGCGCCCAGATCGGCACCTTCGGCCTTGGCGGTGGCCCAGCGCCGAAAGCGGCGCCGCATGATCTCGGCCATGGCCATGAAGTCATCGGAATGGCCTGAGCGGATCGTGCTGCTTTGAATCTTGTATTTGCGGTAGTGCTGTTTGGCCGGCAGACCATCGATGAACACCACCTGCGAGGCCACGGCATCGCTGCCCTGAATGTGGCTGATGTCGTACCCCTCGATGCGCCGCGGCGGCGCGGGCAGATCGAGCAGCTGGGCCAGGTCTTCGGTGGCCAGCAGGTTCTGTTCGCTGCTGCGTTGGGCCCGTTCGAGCTCGTAGCTGGCATTGCGCACCACCAGCTCGATCAGATCGGCCTTTTGCTGCCGCTGGGGCACCACGAGGCGCACCTTGCGGCCCCGCTGCTCGCCAAGCCAGTCGGCGATCAGGGTCTGTTGGGGCAACGGGTGCTGCAGCACCAGCTCGGGCGGGATCTCAACCCCCTCCACCTGGCTGTAGTGCTCTTCGATCACCGTCTGCAGGATGCGCCCCTGATCAGTGCTGTGATCTGCAGTGGCCGCTGATGGCATGGCATCGGCCATGTAGCCCAGCCGGCCCACCAGCTTGCCGGCCCGCATCTGAAACAGCTGCACGGCCGCCACCCGCCCATTGCTGGCCATCGCAATGACATCGCGGCTGACCGAACTGTCGCCGATGCTCATCTTCTGATCGGCGGTGAGGGTATCCAGCCCATGGATCTGATCGCGCACCCGCGCCGCACTCTCAAAGTCAAGCCGCTCGGCGTAGCGCTCCATCTGGGCGTTGAGCAGGTCGATCAGTTCGTCATTGCGGCCCTGAAACACCATGGCCACCTGCCGCAGGGTCTGGTGGTAGGCCTCGGAGCTGATTTTCTGCTGGCAGACCCCGGGACAGCGGCCGATGTCGAAATTGAGACAGGTGCGGTCCTTGTAGAGCGGCTGCGGACGTTGGCGCAGTGGAAACACCCGCTTGACCAGGCCCAGGGTTCGCCGCAGCAGACCAACGTCCACATACGGACCATAAAACCGATCCAGCGGCGATCGAAAACGCCGCCGCCGCGTGATGAAGATGCGCGGATAGGCCTCGCTCCAAGTGATGCAAAGGTAGGGATATTTCTTGTCGTCTTTCAGCAGCACGTTGAAGTGCGGCTGGTTCTGTTTGATCAGGTTCGACTCCAGGGCCAGGGCCTCGGCTTCGGAATCGGTGACGATGAACTCGATCTCGCAGACCTGCCGCACCATCAGGCGGATGCGGGGGCTGTGGCCATGGCCGCTGCCGCTCTGGAAGTAGCTGCGCACGCGGTTGCGCAGCACCTTGGCCTTGCCGATGTAGAGGACCCGGTCCTCGCCATCGCGCATCAGATAGCAGCCGGGTTCGCCGGGGATATCGGCCAGCCGCGCCTTGAGCCGAGCCGGCTCGAGCAGCAGTGGGGTTGGGATCAACCGCCGTACTGCCAGCCCGTGCTGGACAGCTCGAGTGCCGGGCCATCGGCGTGCAGGGTGGCGGTCTTGACCTCGCCGACAAACACGGTGTGGTCGCCGGCAGCCACCTGCCCGACCAGCTCGCACTCAACAGCACCGATGGCGCCATCGAGGATCGGTAGGCCAAGCTCACCGAGGCTGAAGGGGGCCGCATCAAAGCGGCCGCCCATCGCCTTTTGGGGCTTGAAGAACACGGCGGCCAGATCCTTCTGGTCCGCCTTGAGCACGTTGAGCGAGAAGCGCCCGGTGCGCTGGATGATGCCGTTGCTGGTGCTGTCGCTGCGCACCGCCATCACCACCAGGGGCGGCTCGAACGAACCCTGCGTCACCCAGCTGGCCGTGAAGCCGTTGACCTCGTCGCCCTCGGCCACGCCGCAGATGAAGACCCCGTGGGGGATCTTGCGCAGCAGGGTTTTCTTGGCGTCGGCGTTCAGGGTCATGACGAAGGAAGCTCTGACCTGACTCTAGGAACTGCAACCCCGCAGCCATAGGCTCGGCCCATGCGTGCGCTCTACCCCGGCAGCTTTGACCCCCTGACCCTGGGGCACCTGGACCTGATCGAACGGGCCAGCGCCCTGTTTGACCAGGTGGTCGTGGCCGTGTTGCAAAACCCCAGCAAGACGCCAGCCTTCAGCCTCGAGACCCGCCTGGCCCAGATCAGCGCAGCCACAGTCCACCTGCCCAATGTGGAAGTGGGCAGTTTTGATGGACTGACCGTTCAGTACGCCCGTGTCTGCCGCGCCCAGGTGATCCTGCGGGGCCTGAGGGCCCTCAGTGATTTCGAGTTCGAGCTGCAGATCGCCCACACCAACAAGAGCCTGGACCCCAGCATCGAGACCGTGTTCCTGGCCACCGCCACCCAGCACAGTTTTCTGAGCAGTTCGGTGGTCAAGGAGGTGGCCCGCTTTGGTGGCGACGTCCGTCACATGGTGCCCACGGGAGTGGCATCCGACCTGGTCAGGCTCTTAAATCGGACATCCCCAGGAACCTGAGATGGCCGATCCGCAGATCACCGTGCTGGATCAACTCGATCAGCTCGAGGAAGTCGTGCTGGATGGCAGCCGCATCCCCTTCAGCGGCGGCCGTCTGGTCAATGAGACCGATGCCATGGAGGTGATCGACGCGCTGCGCGAAGCGATTCCGCCCCAATTGGCCCTGGCCCGCGATCTGCTGGGCCAGAAAGAGGAGTTCATCGGCAAGGCCCGCCAGAAAGCCGATGAGATCCTCCAGGTCGCCCAGCGCGAACGGGAGCAACTGATCAACAGCGCCGCCATTCGCCAGGAGGCCGAACGCCAGGTTCACGAGATGCGCGAGCAGGCTCGTCAGCACTGTGATCAGCTGCTGCTACAGGCCCGTTCCCAGGCGGCCCAGGCCGAGCAGGAGCAGCAGATGCGCCTGGCCCAGCTTGAACAGCAGTTCGCCGCCAGACGCCAGCAACTCGAGCAGGAGGCAGCCGAACGCCAACGTCTGTTGATCGAGCAGCACGACCGCAACCGCCAGCAGGCGATGGCCGAGTTGGAGCAGATCCGCCAAGAAGGCCTTCGCGTCCAACAGGCCAGCCAGGCCGAAGCTGAGCGTCTGCAAAACGATGCCCTGCAGTTTCGCCAGCAGACCCAGCAGCAGTGCGATGCCCTGGTGGCCCGTAGCCGGCAGGAAGCCAGCAGCGTTGTCGACGGGGCGAACCGTTATGCCGAGCAGGTGCTGGGTGAGCTGGAGACCCGGCTGCGCGATCTCAGTCAGGTGGTCCTGGGTGGACGGCGGGAGCTGGTCAGGTTGCAGAACCCTGAGGCTTCGACAGGCGAAGGCTCAGGCTCAGCAGGCCAGACCGGCAAAGCCGGCTCGCGCCGGGCACGGGTGGCCAGCAAACTGCGTCAGCTGGCCAGCTGACGCAGGCTTAGGGGCAGAGCGCGGTGTTCTGGGCATCCCGCAACACCGCGCCGATCGTGCTGTTCGGGCTGCCTGCCCCATTGCTGATCGTGCTGATGTAGCGGGGACCTGCAGGGGTCTGCAGGACTCCGCTGATCGCCCGCACACCGCTGATCGTGCCGGTCTTGCCAAAAAAGCGACCCTGAAGCGAGGTTCCCTTGAACAGATTGCGCAGGGTGCCGCGCTGGCCGGCAACCGCCATCGAGGCCATGTACTGGCGTCCGTAGGGATGCTGATCCATGCGCAACAACAGGCCAGCCAGCAGGCGGCTGGTGAGCCGGTTGGAACGGTCCAGGCCGCTACCATCGGCGATGCGGACCCCCTGCATCGGCACTCCCTGCCCGCGAAGCCACAGATCGGTGCTGCGCCTGACCTCGGCGAGGTCCCAGCTGCCCGCCGCCTGCCGCAGCAAGACCTCGGCGGTAAAATTGTGGCTCTCGGTGTTGGCCAGGCTCAGCAAGTTGTGCATCGGGGCTGAGGCTTCCTCGTGCAGCAACACCGCATCGGTGGGCAAGGGCTGACGGGCCGACACCAGGGAGAGCTGCAGCTTGCCGCCCTGCTGGTCAAACGAACGTTGCAGCAGGGACCTGAGCCGGGTTGGGGGGTTGAGCACCGCGTCGTGAATCGCGTTGCTGGTGATCGCCAGACGGGTGATCGGGGCTCCGTAGGCGTAGTAGCGATCGTCCGGATCCCATCCGGACGGCCACCAGGCCTGGGGTGGTTCCTCGGCGACCTGCAGCCGCACCACCATCCCGGTGGGGCCGCTGCTGCCGCCTGAGCCCAACGCCAGCTTGGCGAAACGCTGCAACTGGGGCAAGGCCAGGTCGGGATCCCCCTCGCCGGTCAGCCGCAGGCTGCCATCGGCGAGGCGCCACAGCTGCGAGCGCAGGCGGTAATCGGGACCCAGGCGGTCCAGGGCGTAGGCCGTGCTGATCAGCTTTTGGTTCGATGCCGGGATCCTCGGAACCCAGCCATTGACGTCGGCCAGAAGGCGGCCGCCAGGGTCGGCAATGGTGATGCTCCACACTTTCGCTTCGCCGCCCAACAGGGAACCGAGACGCTGTTGCAGGGCCGGGCAGCTGATCTGCTGCTGAATCTGGGGCAGACCGATCGGTGGCGGGGCCGCAGGCAACGACGCCAGCGGCACCTGCACCAGGGCTTGGGGCGCCGGAATCGCCGGGTGGGGGGCTGGGGACTGAGCCCAGGCGGGGCTCGCCACAACAATCAAGGGCACCACCCATCCGGTCAAGCGAGCCATGGCGCTCAGGACGCTCCGATCTGCAGGCCGGTCACGCTGCCGAGCACCCTGAAGGTCTCGCCCTCGAGCTCGATCGGGGCCCCGATCTTGATCGTCTGGTTGCCGAACACAACACCACCACCGGTCTTGCGGCCTTGGCCCTTGAGCACGAAACGGGCATCCAGGGTCGGCAGCATCTGTTGATTGGGATCGGCGGCTGTGACCACGGTGCCATTGGGTTGGACGGCGGTTAGGCGACGGGTCAGGGGGATGACCTGCTCTAGAGCGACGCTGCCGTGGGGCTGGTTGCGGATCACGATCGCCAACTTCCCGTCCTTGCGGGCCGAGCTGACGATGCCAGCGGGATTGGCCACGGGGACGCCGCGCACATCGACCAACACCCGGACGGGCTGCAGGCCGCCGGTGGCCTGGGCAACCGTGTTGCTGAGCTTGGGACTCCAGACCACACCGACGGCAGCCAGAACCACGGCCACACCGGCTCCGAGGTCGATCCAGCTCCAGGAACGGGAGCGATCAGGTTGAGGAGCAGACGCCATGACCGCCAAAGCACTGAGCGGCAGTGTACGGAGCCTGACACCTGGAGACCAGGGGGACCGATCAGTTGCGCAGGCCTTCGAGCAGGGCATCGACAGCGCGCAGGGTGCCCCCCAGGGAGCTGCCGCCCTCGCCGCTGAGGGCGGTGGCAATCGCCTCGTTGTCAGGCTTCAGCTCTGAACTGGCCAGCAGCCTGTAGCCATCCGGATCCTGGCGGTAGAGCTCCCACGGACCCGGACAGGCTTTGCGCAGGGCCCCACCGGTCAGCGGTTGCAGCGCATAGGCGCTCTGCCAGGTGGCGACGAAGCCTTTGCGGCGATCCCGGGCGACGCTGCCGATGCCCACGGCTGCGTCCTCCAGGCGGCCGTTGACCATCACCACGGCACCGCGGTGCCCCTGGCAGACGGCCTCGAACGTCTCGTAATCGGCTGCTGTGGGGGTGACCGCCAGCAGAACCCCCTGGCTGGGTTGTTCGCTCTGGCGCTGCTGCAACTGCCGCAGATCGAGCACCTGTTGCGCCCGGTCAGGGGCATCGCGCCGGGCCAAGGCAGCCCCCCCGGCATCGGCAAACACCAGGGTGACGTCGTGCTGCTGGCACAGCTGCTCGAACAGCCGCAGCACTGGCGCCAACACCCGCAGGCCCTCAAAGCGCCACTCCACGGTCCAGCGGCCGGCGCTGTCGGCGGCCAGGGCAGCAGCCACAGCCTGCAGGGTCTGCTCCTCGGCGGCGTGCAGGTCGGCGGGCAGCATGGCGGCAGGGCGATACGGGCCGACCTTAGGGAGCGGCAGCGCTGCAACTGGCCATGGCAGCGGCAAGAGCCTGGGGAACCCGCTCGAGCTGGGACGCCTCAAGCCAGGAGCCCAGGCTCAACCGCAATCCAGACGCTGCCGTGGCCCGGTCCAATCCCATGGCCAGCAACACCGGGCTGGGCTCGGCCCGACCGTTGGCACCACTGCAGGCCGAGCCACTGCTGACGGCCACCCCCTGCTGCCAGAGGGCACGCACCAGTTGTCGGCCAGCCAGGGGTCGCCCCTTGGCATCGCTCAGCAACAGGCTGATGTGGTGCGGCAGACGCGTTTGCTGGCTTGGAACGGGACCGCTGAGCCTGACGCCCGGCAACGCCAGCAGCGCCGTCAGCAAGCGATCGCGCAGCTGCTCAAGGCGGGCCGTGGTGCCATCAGCCTGATGGCGGCGCGCCAGCGCCAGGGCCGCCGCAAAGCCTGCAGCCAGCTCCACCGGTTCGGTGCCGGCCCGCAGCCCGCGCTCCTGTCCACCGCCCCCCAGCAAGGGCTCAAGCCTGAGCCCCTGGCGCACCAGCAACGCTCCAACCCCCCTGGGGCCGCCCAGTTTGTGGGCGCTGAGACTGACCAGATCCAATCCCTGCGCCTCCATGGCCAACGGCCGGTGGGGGGCGAGCTGCACCGCATCGGTGTGCAACAGCACGCCGGCCTGGTGGCAGTGGTGGGCGATCTGTGCCAGGGGCTGAATCGTGCCCACCTCACTCTGGGCTGCGATCACCGACACCAGGCGCGTCGGAGGCTGCAGCAACTCGTGCAGAGCGTCCAGGTCGATCAGTCCCGTCGGGCCGACGGGGACGGACCGAACCTGCCATCCCTGGCCTTGCAGCTGGGCTGCAGCCGCGTTGACTGCTGGATGTTCGACAGCCGACACCAGCACCCGCCCGCGGGGCAGGCAGGCAGCAGCCCCCAGCAGGGCCAGATGCACCGATTCGGTGGCGCCAGAGCAGAAGCGGACCGCTTCAGCGGTGGTGCCCAGGCTTGAGGCCAGGCTCTGGCGGGACCGCTCCAGGGATTCGGCAGCAGCCAGACCAAAGCCGTGCAGGCTGGAAGGGTTGGCCCAGGCCTGTTGCCGGGCCTCATCCATGGCCTCCTGGGCAACCCGGGCCAGAGGGGTCGTGGCACAGGCGTCGAGGTAAAGCGGCGCGTCAGCCACCACCCACAAACCGGGCGCGGGTCCGGCTCTCCAGGGAGTCACTGGCCAGATTGACCAGGTCGTCCAGGGAGCTGCGTTCCAGCAGGGCCATGGCCCGGGCCCGGGCCTCGGCGCTGGGACAGGCCTCCGGCTGGATGCAGCCGTTGACGCAAACCGTGGCGCAATCCACCACCGGACGCTCGGCAGTCGGGACCTGTGCCGTCATCGGCACAGGCATAGCAGGGGAAGGTTCATCGCCCCACAGCTCTGGTGTCACCAGGCCGTCGAACACCGCCACCGCGGGCCCGCTCATCCAGACCGAGCTGCCAGCCTCGCCGTCCCAGGCGATGCTGAGCGGCCCACCTGGCAGGTCGACCCGCGCTTCGGTCGCGCACAACTGCAGCAACCGGCAAGCCACCAGGGTGGCGCAGGCTCCCGTGCCGCAGGCCAGGGTGGGCCCGGCACCCCGTTCCCAGACGCGCATGCGTAGGTGGCTGGGATCCAGCACTTGCACAAAGTGGACATTGGTGCGAGCGGGGAAGGCCGGGTGCACCTCCAGGGCCGCACCCAGGCCTTCCAGATCGATGGCGTCGACATCGTCGACAGGAATCACGACGTGGGGGTTGCCCATGCCCGCTGCCGCGACCTGCAGGGTGATGCCTCCCACCTCGAGGCTGCCCTGTGGCAATCCGGCAGGGCCGACCTCGAGCGTGGTGGGAATCGCCTCTGGACGAAGAAACGGGGCACCCATGTCAACCCTGATCGTGCCGTCGGCCTGCAATTCGGGCACGATGCGCCCGGCCAGGGTTTCAACCTGCCAGCGACGACCCGCCTGATCGCCATCGCTGTCGGCCAGAAAGCGGGCCAGACAACGGATGCCGTTGCCGCACATCTCGGGCTCGCTGCCATCGGCGTTGAAGATGCGCATGCGCACATCGCCGCCGGCCTGGGCCGGCAGGGCCAGGATCACCCCGTCAGCCCCGACACCAAAGCGGCGATCGCACAGCCGCTGCACCCGTTCAACGGTCAGTTGAGGCACCGCTGCTGCAGGTTCAGCCGCGCGGGCGTCGACCATCAGAAAGTCATTGCCCAGACCGTGATATTTGCTGAAATGGAACACGAGGGCCAGGCGCTGAGCTGATGCCTCGATCCTATGAACAGCTCCTTTGATCGCCGCGCTCCAACGCTGGACACCACCCAGCCGGGCATCCGCCACATCCAGGATCTGATCCGCCACATCACACCGGTACGGCTCTTGCTCAGCACCGGCGACTCGCTGGACGGCATCCTGCGCTGGCAGGACCTGCGTTATCTGGCCCTGTGTCCGGGGGACGATCAGCCGATCACCCTGATCAACCGCGAGGCGGTGGTCCTGATCCGATCATTGATCTGAGGACCCTGTGGCACGATCTGGGCACCTGCCGTCGGTGGCTCAGGCTGCCTCAACCGTGTCGAGCGATCCACAGTTGTCAGCCCAGCGCTACCAGCCCCAGGAGCTTGAACAACGTTGGCAGCGCCATTGGCAGGAACGGGGCGATGCCGACACCGGCGCAACAGGCCAACCGTTCTTTGCCCTGTCGATGTTTCCCTACCCCTCGGGAAACCTGCACATGGGCCATGTGCGCAACTATGTGATCACCGACGTGATCGCCCGGGCCGCCCGCATGCGCGGCCATGCGGTCTTGCAACCGATGGGCTGGGATGCCTTTGGCTTGCCGGCCGAGAACGCGGCGATCGAGCGCGGCGTCGAACCCGGACCCTGGACCGACCAGAACATTGCCAGCATGCGCGAGCAGCTGAAGCGCCTGGGGCTGTCAATCGACTGGGACCGGGAGGTCACCACCTGCCACAGCGACTATTACCGCTGGACCCAGTGGCTGTTTTTGCAGTTTCTGGACGCGGGGCTGGCTTACCAGAAGGACGCCACCGTCAACTGGGATCCGATCGACCAGACCGTGCTCGCCAACGAGCAGGTCGATGCCGACGGGCGCAGCTGGCGCTCGGGCGCCCTGGTTGAAAAACGCAAGCTGAGGCAGTGGTTCCTCAAGATCACCGCCTACGCCGACCAGCTGCTCGACGACCTCGACACGCTCAGCGGCTGGCCTGAGCGGGTGCGCACCATGCAGGCCAACTGGATCGGCCGCAGCACCGGCGCCGAGCTGACCTTTGAGGTGGTCGATGCCGCCGATGCAGGCACCGCTCAGCAGATCACGGTGTTCACCACCAGGCCCGACACGATCTTTGGCGCCAGCTATGTGGTGCTGGCGCCCGAACATCCGCTGGTGGCAGCGCTGACTAGCCCAGAGCAGCAGCTGGCGGTCGAGGCCTTTGTCGATCTGGTCAGCCGCCAGAGCGAACAGGAGCGCACCGCCGACGACAAACCCAAACGCGGGGTGCCCATCGGCGCCCAGGTGCGGAACCCCGCCAATGGTGACCTGATCCCGATCTGGATCGCCGACTACGTGCTGGCCGAGTACGGCACCGGTGCGGTCATGGGCGTGCCGGCCCACGACCAACGCGACTTTGTCTTTGCCCGTCAGTACGAGCTGCCGGTGCAGCAGGTGATCGTGCCCGAAGGCTCCGACGAGCATGCCTTTGAGGGGGGTGCCTTCACCGGCAGCGGTGTGCTGATTCATTCAGGCCGTTTTGACGGCCTGAGCAATGCCGCCGCCAAGGACGCGATCGTTGCAGCGGCCGAAGCCGACGGCTGGGGCCAGGGTCGGGTGCAATACCGATTGCGCGACTGGTTGATCTCCAGGCAGCGTTACTGGGGTTGCCCGATCCCGGTGATCCATTGCGATGCCTGTGGTTTGGTGCCGGTTCCCAGCGACCAGTTGCCGGTGGAACTGCCCCGGGGCGTCAACTTCAGCGGCAGGGGTGGTTCACCGCTGGCCCAGCTGGAGAGCTGGGTCAACGTCAGCTGCCCCTGCTGTGGCAAGGCGGCGCGGCGCGAAACCGACACGATGGACACCTTCATGTGCTCCAGCTGGTATTTCCTGCGCTACGCCGACCCCCACAACACCCAGCTGCCATTCAGCAAGGAAGCAGCGGACCACTGGCTGCCGGTGGATCAATACGTCGGCGGCATCGAACACGCAATCCTGCACCTGCTCTATTCGCGTTTCTTCACCAAGGTGCTGCGCGACAGAGGCCTGCTCAGTTTTGACGAACCCTTTGCGCGGCTGCTGACCCAGGGCATGGTCCAGGGGATCACCTACAAGAACCCAACCACCGGCAAATACATCCCCCCCGCCGAGGTGGCCGATCCCAACGATCCGCGTGATCCGCTCACTGGCGATCTGCTGGAGACGTTCTTCGAGAAGATGTCGAAGTCCAAATACAACGGCGTTGACCCTGCCGTGGTGATCGAGCGCTATGGCGCCGACACCGCACGCATGTTCATCCTGTTCAAGGCTCCTCCCGAAAAGGATCTGGAATGGGATGACGCCGACGTCGAGGGCCAGTTTCGTTTTCTGCAGCGGATCTGGCGCCAGGTCCACGCCGCCCGTGAGCGGGGTCTCAGTCTCAGTTCAGCAGCGCGTTCAGCAACATCCGCGCTCAGCGCCGATGACAGCGCGCTGCGACGGGCCGTGCACACCGCCATCGACGCGATCAGCGAGGACCTACAGGATCCTCATCAGTTCAACACCGCCATCGCCGAACTGATGAAACTCAGCAACGCGATGGCCAGCCATCTCGAGCGCTGCAGTGACGCCGTGGCCCTTGAGGCCCTCAACGTGCTGCTGGTCTTGCTGGCCCCCTTTGCCCCCCATCTGGCTTCCGAACTGTGGCTACAGCTCGATGGCCCCGGCGAAGTCCATCAGCAACCGTGGCCCCAGGTGGATCGCTTGGCCCTGGTGCGTGACACCGTTCAGCTGGTGATTCAGATCAAGGGCAAGGTGCGGGGCAGCCTTGAAGTGCCTGCCGATGCCGATCGCCAGGCCCTCGAGCAGCTTGCCTTGAGCAGCGACATCGCCGCCAAATGGCTTGAGGGCAAAGCCCCCAGTCGGGTGATTGTGGTGCCAGGCAAGCTGGTCAACCTGGTGCCCTGATCACCGGCTTGCCCTCAACCTCCTGAAGGTGAGGTTGATGCGCCCCGTGCTTACCCGCCGGCGCCGGGGCAGTTCGTGCAGCCAGTGCTGCTGGGTCGGGGGATCCATCAGCAGCAGGTCTCCATGGCCAAGTTCGAGGCTGACGGGCTCCAAGCCCACGGCCAGAGTCGACCGGGGCTTTGGCTTGAAGCGCAGGCTGCGCGTGGCCCCGAGGCTGATCGAGACAATCGAGGCGTCGCGAACCAGCTCGGGCTCATCGTCGGCATGGCAGCCCATGGCGTCATTGCCATGGCGGTAGTGGTTGAGCAACAACGCATTGAGTTCATGGCCGCAGAGCGCCTCGAGCTGTTGCCGCAACGGCAGCAGGCAGGCCAACCACGGCACGGGCTGCTGTTCGATGCCGCTGTACCGGTACCGGCAGCCAGGGTCTGCCATCCAGCAGGTCAGGCGGGGCAGAGCGTGGGTGCGCCCAAACAGGGTGATCGCTTCCTGCTTCCAGGGAATTTGATCGCGCAATGTGCTGAGCCAGGCATCAGCATCGGCCAACCAGCCTGGCCAATGACGCAACGCCAACCCGGGACGCTCCAGGGTGAGCAGGCGCGGTGGCATGGGGTCACAACAAAAAACCCCCAGCTGAGCCGGGGGTTGTTGCGTGACGGTGGTGTTGTGTCCAGCGTCCAAAAGGGGATTCAGCCCAGACCCAGCTGGCCGAGGATGCCTTGACCGGTCAGCAGTTCGGTGGCCAGACCGATGACAAAGCCCATCATGGCCAGGCGACCATTCCAGGTCTCGGCGAAGGCGACAAAACCGAAGCGGGTGTTGGAATCAGCCATGGTCGTGTTCGTTGGTGACGAAACTTGAAGGAACTGTAACGGGTTGTGAATCCCGCTGGGTGTGCCAAGGGCTACGCCTTGGTTCGGTTTTCCGCAACACTCGGATTGAAGGACGAGCCGTTGCACGAATGCCAAGGTCCAGAACCGTGAGGGACAGCCTCTCGTTCGCGGCGCTGCAGCTGCTGCTGCTGCTGTGGTGCAGTCCGGCGACAGCCCTACCGGCGTTGCCTGATGCAGCGGGCCCCCTGGCCGCTGCGCTGAGCCGCGTTGAGATGGCCCTGCGCAGCAAGAGCACGCCTGCTGCAGAGCTGCCTGACCTCAGTCACCTGCAACAGCGCTTGTACCGCCGCTTGGGTCGCAACCGTTCGTTGGCCAGCCAGGTGCGTCAGCTGTTGCCACCTGAGTTATGGCGGACCTACGACCACCACATCGGCGCACGCCAGGCGCTGCAGGCGATGGTGCCAGCGGGCAGGCCGCCCTTAGCGACCGTGCCGGCCTGGCGCATCATCGAACCGGCATCCCCCGCCGCGCTGCTGGCCTCTTACCGCCGGGCCGCTGCGGCCACCGGCGTGCCCTGGCAGGTCCTGGCCGCCGTGAACCTGGTCGAAACCGGACTGGGCCGGCTCGATGGCATCTCGGTGGCCAACGCCCAGGGACCGATGCAGTTCCTGCCGAGCACCTGGGCCGAACCGGGCATCGGCAGGGGCAGCATCCGCAATCCTGACGACGCGATTCAGGCCGCGGCGCGTTACTTGGTACGCCGCGGTGCTCGCCAGGATCTGCGCCGCGGGCTATGGGGATACAACAACAGCCCCCATTACGGCAGGGCGGTTCTGCACTACGCCGCCCTGATGCGTGACGAGCCCACCAGCTTTGCGGCGTTGTATCACTGGCAGATTCATGTGCTCACCAGGGCCGGTGATCTGTGGTTGCCGGTGGGCACCCAGCTCAGCCGACCGATGGCCGCGGGCGAGTACCTGCGGCTCCAACCCTGGAGTCGCTCTGACGGTGCCCCCTGATGGGCTTCAGCTGCGGCTGAAGGTCAGGGTCAGCGGCTGCCCCCAGTCGCCCGACGCGGCATAGCCGCGGTCGTTGTTGCACAGATGCCTGAGAATCCAGAACAGGGGTTCGGGTGAACCGGCAGCGTCAGTGCCAAGCGCCTGCTGCAGTTGGGCGATGCTGCGGGGCTCACCGTCGGCCAGACACTGTTCGACCCGCTCCTGCAGGGTCAGGATCGTGGCGGCCGCTTTTTTGCCGGCTTCCACCCCAGGCTGGTGGTACGCATTGATGTTAACGAGCTCGCCGTACAAGCCGACGGCACGCTCAAACAGAGCAATCAAGGCCCCCAGGCTGCGCTCATCGAAGACCTTCATCGTGATCGTCAGGCTCTGGCGCCCACCCTCGAGCAGAGCGGTGCGGGTTCCCTGCAGAAAGCCGTCCAGAAAGTCAGCCGGATGTTCCCCATCCACGGCATGAATGTCACTCGGATCCTCAAGCGCCTCGACAAAGGTCACAAAGAAGTTGTCGACGCCGTCCCGCAACTGCTGAACGTAAGCATGCTGGTCGGTGGAACCCTTGTTGCCGTAGACGGCGATGCCCTGGTGCACGACCTGACCGTTGCGGTCCAGTTTTTTGCCCAGGCTTTCCATCACCAGCTGCTGCAGGTAGCGGCTGAACACCTCGAGCCGGTCGCGGTAGGGCAGCACAACCATGTCCCGCTGACCCTTGCCGCCGCCGGCGGCATACCAGCTGGCGGCGAGCAGTGCGGCAGGGTTGCGCTCGAGCGTGGGGGTGCGGGTCAGACGATCCATCGTCGCGGCACCGTTGAGGAAGGCGCGCAGATCAGCTCCGATCAGAGCGCCGGGCAGCAGGCCGACGGCGCCCATGATGCTGGTGCGACCACCGACCCAGTCGGGCAGATCGAACCGCTCCAGCCATCCCTGCCCCTCAGCCAACTGATCGAGATGGCTGCCCGCCATCGTCACCGCAACCGCTTGGCCCGCCCAGTTGCCACCGGCCGCCTCGAGACGGGCACGGGCCTGTTCCATGCCGATGCGGGGCTCGGGCGTTCCGCCTGATTTGCTGACAACGATGACCAGGGTGGTGCCCAGCCGCTCACCCAGCGCTGCCAGGGTGCGGCTCATGCCGTCGGGATCGACGTTGTCAAAGAAATGAAAGGGCAGCCCGCGTCCTTGCTCGTGCAGGGCACGGATCATCAGCAACGGGCCCAGTCCGGATCCACCAATGCCGATCCACAGCACATCGGTAAAGGGAACGCCCGTCGGAGCCAGCACGCTGCCAGCCAGCACCTGCCGCCCAAAGGCCTCGATGCGATCGATCTCGGTGCTGATGTGGTCTGCCGTGGCCTGGTCAGGCGCCAGCTCAGGCGCCCGCAACCAGTAATGGCCGACCATGCGCTGCTCGTCGGCATTGGCCAGTGCCCCTGATTCGAGCGCAGCCATCGCCTCGAACGCAGCTGCAAACCGCGGCCGCAGCTGCTCCAGTTGAGCCGGGCCGAGCGCCATCCGACTGATATCGAGCCAGAAACCCAGATCACCGTTGAACCAGAGCAGCTCACAGAACCGGTCCCACTGCTGGGCAGGAGTCGAACTGAAGGGATCAGCGGCCAGGGACATGGCGGCTTGCAACGGCAGAGCCCCCAGAACCTATCGGTGTTTGCGCCCATTGGCAGCCCGTAGCGACACACTCCTGTCCAGACGGGGACAGGCTCCAAACTGCCCAGCCACGCCGTGGTTTTGGTCAAGGTCTGTTTTTTTTGTTAAGGTTCTGGCGCCAGTGTTGGTGAACGTGGCGTTCAGCCCACTGCGAGTGTTGCGTTCGAACCCACTCCTGGGTTTGTGGCGGCGTAGCTCTGCGCCCCGCAGGTTTTACCTGGCCACCACCCTGGGGCTGCTGGTGGTCCACCAGGTGCTGCAGTCCATCCAGCCATCAACCCTGCTCACCGATCCCGGTCTGATCGGGAGCATTAGCAGCGCCGACGGGGGCCGGACGGCCGACCCCCTGGAGTTCAGCGCCGCCGAACTCAGGACCCTGCATCGGCGTTTTGGGGTTCATGGCCCCCAGCCCCGTCTGGCCCAGTTGTTCACCGCCGGGCTGGACCAGCTGGAGCCTTTGCGGGCCGTGACCCTCTCCCGACTTGAGGATCTGCGACCCATCGTGGTCCGCGAAAGCCAGCGCCAACGGGTCAACCCGATGCTGGTGATGGCCGTGCTGTTCGACGAGATGCAGCACGCCAAACCGGGTGAAGCCCATCCCTTGGCGGCCCACTCTGGCTTGTTCAGCACGCTGGGACCTGGGCAGCTGGGCATCGGTGAGATGGTCCACCAGGGGCTGTTGCCCCAGCGCTCAACCGAGCAGCAGTTGCATCAGGCACGAACACGCCTGCTCGATCCCGAATTCAACGTGACGCTACTGGTGGGCAAATTCGCCCGTCTGCGGGACGAACTGGGCTACAGCCGCACCACGGTGCTGAACGCCAGCCGCAGCCCACGCGAGGCCAAATCCCTGGCGGTGCTGGCCTACCTGCACAACGGCAAACTGGACTATCCGCGTCGGGTCTTGCGTTACATGCAGGACGCCGAATTGCACGCCTTGCTGTATGGCCGTCGCAAGCTGGCGACGACACCGGTGATCTAAAGCTGCGGTGGGGCGAACAGGCGTTGTCGGCCCACGCCGCACAACAGCCCCAGGGCGTGCAGACGCTGCTCCAGGGCCTGCCAATCGAAACTGCGGGGATCGGAGCGTTCACCCCCCAGATCCACGTATTGGTGGGTCGTGATGTTCTGATAAGGGATGCGGAAGCGGAGCATCCAATCAGCCAGCAGTGCAGCCAAACCGTCGTACTGGGCGGCGGTGTACCCGCTGTGGTCAGCGTCGGCGTCCTCGCCATCGAGCGGGGTCTCAAGGCTGACGTGCAAAGCAAAATTGTTGACCGAGCCGCTGACGGCGCGATTGGTGATCACCCAGGAGCCGTTGAAGGCTGAATGACCAGCGCCGAAGGCGCGCTTGTCCGGATCCAGGACCTGAACCACCGTCCCGTCTTGACCGATCAGTGCGTGGTAGCTGACCTGGTCGTCATCACGGGGATGGGGGGTGACAAAGGTGTTGATGGCCGAGCCGATTCCGTACACGGTTTCATGCAGGACGATCAGGCGGGGCTTGGGATCCAACGGTCGTCCAAAGGCATCACGACGGAAGCGCTCGCCAAAGTTCGTGGGGTGAATGGCGACCGTCACCTGGTTGGCCCGCAGCTGCCGCCAACGCTGCAGTAACTGCTGACGCAGGGCGGCGTCGCCGCTCTGGCAGCGGCGATCCAGCGGCGACCGCCAGGGCTCCTGGGGTGGAGCTGGGGGCGCCTGGGCTGCCGTTGGGGCTGCTGGGGGGGATGGGGCCGAGTCAGCAGCGCTGAACCGTTGCTGACGACTCAACCAAGCCAACGCCCCCAGACCGATCAGGGCGATCGAGCCCAGCGTCACCACAGCCCGCCGCGCCCCGCTCATGGTCTGAGGTTCAGCCAGGCGTCACGGCGCTGATGGGCGAGCGGAGCTGCCGCAGCGTCCACGCAGAGCTGCCAGCGCTCGATCCGTGGCGGGTCCGGTCGCAGGCTCAACCGGCGCAACAGTCCCTCGCGGCTGACGAGCAGGTCAAGCGGAGCCTGCGGCGCGGCGACGGTCGTCAGCAACGGGTTGAGATCATCCAGCTGACGAACCCGTTCCTGACCGACAGCGATCAGTTCATCACCCACCTGCAGGCCGGCCTGCTGGGCCGGACCATCGCGGTTGAGTCGCGCCACCCAGAGCCCCCCACCCGGCCGCAGCTCCAGTTGCCAGCCCAGGGCGACAACGGATGGCGGCACCGGTTCGAGGCGAAGGCCCACCTCGGCCAGCAACGCCACCAGTGGTGGGTCGTCGGTGCTGGTCAGCCAGTGGGGCAACAGGGTTCGCAGATCGGGGGCATGCCGGGCAAAGGCCTCCACCAGATCGTCCTCGCTGTAGCCCCGCCGGCTGCGGCCGTGGCTGCGCCACAGGTCCTGCAGCACAGCTCCCAACCAGGAGCCCTGGCGCCGCAGATGCAAATCGAGCACCAACGCCAGCACAGCCCCTTTGAGGTAGTAACTGACCTGCTG
>JBJOHB010000004.1:0-5628 GCA_046047915.1 Cyanobacteriota bacterium | reverse complement strand
TCACTCTCGAGTGCACCGAATGCCGGTCCAACCCCGCCAAGCGGTCTCCCGGTGTGTCCCGCTACACCACCGAGAAGAACCGCCGCAACACCACTGAACGGCTTGAGCTGAAGAAGTTCTGTCCGCATTGCAACGCCACCACGGTTCACAAGGAAATCAAGTGAATCGGCACTGCTGCGGCAGTCCCAGGTCTCATTACTGATCCAACCTCAGCTCTTCCATGTCCAGCTCCTTCTTCAAAAAGCGCCTTTCGCCGATCAAGCCCGGTGACCCGATCGACTACAAAGATGTCGATCTGCTCAAGAAGTTCATCACCGAACGGGGCAAGATCCTGCCCCGCCGCCTGACGGGTCTGACCGCCAAACAGCAGCGTGATCTGACCAATGCCGTCAAACGGGCCCGCATCGTGGCGCTGCTGCCCTTTGTGAATCCAGAGGGCTGAGCCAGGCTGCCGGCAACCCAGTGCACCGTGGTGATCTGATCGCAGTTCGGGATGGTCAGCGCCAACCACTGGGTGTGATCACCGATGTCCAGGATCGACGGGTCACCGTCGCTCTTGGACTTCATGGCAAGCGTCAGGTTTTGTCCTTGCGCCAGATCCAGCTGCTCTTGAGCCTGCCGGCATCGATCACAACCCCACCGGAGCGGCTGTCGGAGCGGCCCTGGTGCCTGGATGCCGAGGCTCTGAACTCCACGGCTCCAGCACCAAAGGATCTGGCTGCGGCCTGGCAATTGCTTCACTCTGACAGCGACCCCACGTCCCTGGGCGACTGGTTTGCGCTGTTCTGCTCTGAGCCTGATCCACGCCAAACCGTCGGCCTGTGGTTGTGGTTGCAGGGAGATCAGCTCTGGTTCCATGAACGTCACGGTCAGGTCCGGGCCCGCTCGGCAGCCGACCTGCGAACCCTGCGCAGGCAACGCCGACGTCAGCAATTAACCCAGGCAGCGCAGGATCGTTGGCATCAACGTCTTCAACGTCGCCAACCCCTGGCGGTTGACGACCTCGGCGACAGCCAGGAGAAGGACCTGCAACTGTTGCTGCAATGGGCCAGCGGCGAAACCTCCGCCGTCATGCCCGAACCTCTGCTGCAGGCGTTGCGCCGAGCGGGCTGTGCCTGCGAACCGATCGCGATTCGCCATCTGTTGGTGGATCTGGGCCAATGGGACCCCCACCAATTGCCGGCCTGGCATCACAGCGTCTGGGCCCATGGTTTCAGCCCAGCGTTGGAGGCTCACGCTGCGGACCTGCTGGCCCGTGTCGACGATCCCTGTCCGGGCGATGACACGCGCAGGGACCGAACCAGCCTGCACTGCGTCACGATTGACGATGAGGACACCCAGGATCTTGATGACGGCCTAAGCCTCGAAACCCTGGATGGGGGCGATCAACGGCTCTGGATCCATGTGGCCGATCCCGGTCGGTTGATCCCAGCCGGTGACCCCCTGGATCTGGAGGCCCGCCGCCGCGGCAGCAGCCTCTATCTGGCCAGGGGGATTGAGCCCATGTTTCCTTGGGAGCTGTCTTGCCACGCCCTGAGTCTCAGGGCTGGTCGCCGTTGTGCCGCCTGGAGCATCTGGGCCGAGCTGGACGCTGAAGGCGCCGTGGCCGCCAGCGGCATCGAGCGCACCTGGATCAGACCGGCCTACCGACTCAGCTACAGCGATGCCGATGAGCTGATTGAGCTGGCCCCCCCCGAAGAGGCCGACCTGGCCCGCATCGATCAACTGCTGCAACGGCGGCGCCGTTGGCGGCTGGCCAGGGGTGCCTTGCTGCTGGACCAACCCGAAGGGCGCATTCGCTGCCGCGACAACACACCCCTGCTCGAGGTGACGGAACCCTCGGCCGGGCGCCTGCTGGTGGCCGAGGCCATGATCCTGGCGGGGGCTGTGGTGGCGGCATTTGGGGCTGAGCATGGACTGGCGCTTCCTTACCGCAGCCAGTTGCCGGGGACGCTGCCCACCAGCAGTGCCCTGCAGCAGCTGCCGCCAGGTCCGGTGCGCCATGCCCAACTCAAGCAAGGGCTCAGCCGCGGCTTGACCCAGGCCACCCCAGCGGCCCATTTCAGCCTGGGCCTGCAGGCCTATGTGCAGGCCACCAGTCCGATCCGTCGCTATGGGGACCTGTTGGTTCAGCGACAGCTGGCAGCACTGCTGGCGGGGCAGGAGCCGCTCGATCAGCTGGCCGTGCAGCAGCAGCTGTCCGACCTGGCAGAACCGCTGCGCCAGGGCAACCAGATCAGCCGTGACGACCAACGTCACTGGCGCCAGGTCTGGTTTGCGGCGCACCGCAGCGAGCAGTGGCACGGGCTGTTTCTGCGCTGGCTGCGCGAAAGCGATCAGCTGGGCCTGATCTGGATTGAGGCGCTGGCCATGGAGTTGCCCTGCCATTGCCCCACAGGCAGCCAGCCAGGGGATGCCCTGGCGGTACGGGTACACCGGGTCGATCCCCTGCAGGACTGCCTGCAGTTGCGCGCTCAGCGTTAAGGCCCGTCTCCTGGCAGCAGCCTGCTGAGCCGCAACCAGGGTCCCCAGGGGTTGGCACAGCCGATCGCCCGCAGGGTGCTGCCCGCCGGCAACTGGGCCAGATGGGCTGCGAGCGCCGGTTCAAGCGTGATCAGGGGCCAGCGTCCCTCGGCCGTGTCCAACAGGTACCCCTGCTCGGCATCGCCACTGAAGACGCCGCTGAACAGGCGCTCATGGGGCTCGGCCGGCGGTGCACTGGGCTGCAGGGGCTTCCCCCCCAGGTGAGCGCTGGCATCCAGCCGTTCGGGCTGGGCCAGACACGCCAGTTGCCGCTCGCGCCACTGGGGGTGGTGCCACGGGGTGTCCCACAGAGGAAAGGGGCCGGCGGGAGCCGTGGGTTCAGCGATCAGGGCCCGCTGCAGCTGCTCGACTGGCAGATCGGCCGGCGCCACGCCCCCCTGCAGGCACAGTGCCGCCGCCAGGCCGGCTGCCTGGCCGATGTTGAGCACCAGGGGCTGCAGCCGCGTGGCGCCATTGGCCATGTGACTGACGCTCAGGCATTTGTCGGCAGCCAGCAGGTTGGTGCAATCAGCACTAAGCAGCGCCCCATAGGGAATGCAGAAGGGAGTCCCGCTCCAACGCCCACCCCAGCGGCAGCTCTTGGCTGCGAGCGGCCAATCGCCACCGGGGTAGTGATGGTCGTTGGCATAGTTGCCGACGGCAATGCTGGTGCAGCGCTGGCCGTCTTCGGGCAACGCGGCGCGCATCGCCCCGGGCCCCAGGGGCAGCAGATCCTGCTCGATCACGGTTGTCAGACCCAGCAGGCGCCGGCCTTCGCGCCAATAGGCCATGGGGGCCAGGGGCGACGAACCTTGCAGCTCGTGCGGAGGCTCGCCCTCGGCGGGGAACAGGGCGGCCAGCGCCATGGCCCCGCCCGAGGCCTGCTGCAGGGCGTCGGCAAACGCCAGGCTGTGGGCCTGCATGCGCGGGACAAGCTGCTGGCGATGCTGCCGTTGCTGCCGGCTGGTTCCGCTGAACAGAGCGGGCAGGTCGTGATGCCAGTCGTTGCCCTGAAGCGGCCAGTTCAGCATCAACAGATCGCCGGGCAACCGTCCATAGCTCAGGGTCTTGGACAGCCCAAAGCGACTGGTGGCGCCGGCGAACGGAGGGTCCAACGGCTGATCGGACAGGGCGTCGAGCGTCCCGGGCTTGAGCTGGCCAAACACCACCCAGGTGGGGGATTGGACGGGTTGTCTGGCAAACAAAGGCTCCTGCTGCAGCCGTGATTGCGCCGGGGCACTCGGTTCGTTCCAGGTCTCCTGACTCTCCCAGCCCAGGCGAAAGTCAGCGGCCCCATGGGCCAACAGATCGCCCAGGTCGCTGCCGTCGATCACCAGCTGGGGCAGAACGGTCAACGGGCGGCCTGCACGCTCGACCGTGACGCTGTGGACTCGCGAACCCAGACGTTCGAGCGCAAGCAACTCGCAGCCTGGCCACCACTGCAGATTTGGGGCATTGGCAACCCAGCCCCTGAGCACCGCCTCGGCGGTGGCGGGCCTGAACCCGAAACAGCTCACCCAGTTGTGATCGAGACCTGTCGGCTCGGCCACCACCAACGCCCGCAGCAGGGCGCCCCACAGACCGGTCTGCCAAGGTGTGAGCTCGTTGCCATCGGGCGCGCAGACCCCGGCGGCACTGATCATGCCCCCCAGCCAGTGTCCCGGCGTCAGCAGCAGGGTCTGAACCCCGCTGCGGGCTGCCTGCAGGGCGGCGGCGACGCCACCGCTGCCGCCGCCCCAGACCAGCAGTGGAACCGAGGTTGTGGCGCTGCTCATAGGATCCGGCCGATGACTTACACCCTCACCACCCCTCTCTATTACGTCAATGACCGGGCGCACCTGGGCAGTGCCTACACCACCCTGGCCTGCGATGCGATCGCCCGCTACCGACGGCTGAAGGGAGACGCCGTGCTGTTCATCACCGGTTGTGATGAGCACGGCCAGAAGATCCAGCGCACGGCCGAAGCTGCCGGGCAGAGCCCGCAGGCCCACTGCGACGCCATCAGTGCCGAGTATCGGGCCCTGTGGGAGCGCTGGCAGATCAGCAACGACCGGTTCATCCGCACCACCGACCCCCGGCACCGGCAGATCGTCGAGCAGTTCTTTGCCCGGGTCGAGGCCAACGGCGACATCAGCGAAGGGCGCCAACAGGGGTGGTATTGCGTCGCCTGCGAGGAATTCAAAGACGATCCCAGGGAGGCCTCCGATCCGGAATGTCCGATTCATCGCCGCCCTCTGGAATGGCGCGATGAGGTCAATCTGTTTTTTCGTTTGTCGCGCTACCAGCAGGCCATTGAGGCCCTGATCCGCACACCGGGCTTCATCGCACCCGAAAGTCGACGGCGTGAAGTTGAAAATTTTGTTGCCCAGGGCCTGCGCGACTTTTCGATCTCACGCGTCAATCTGCCGTGGGGCATCGCCGTTCCGGGACATCAGGGCCATACGTTTTACGTCTGGTTTGATGCGCTGTTGGGTTACATCACGGCCCTCCTTGATAGGGATGACCAACCCGTGTTGGAGACAGCTCTGGAACGGGGCTGGCCAGCCAGTCTCCACGTGATCGGCAAGGACATCCTGCGTTTTCATGCTGTCTATTGGCCGGCGATGCTGCTCTCGGCTGGGCTACCGCTACCGGCCAAGGTGTTTGGCCATGGGTTTCTGACCCGCGAGGGTCAGAAAATGGGCAAGTCGCTGGGCAATGTGCTCGATCCAGCCGTCTTGCTGGAACGGTGCGGCACCGATGCGGTGCGGTGGTATCTGCTGCGGGACATTCCCTTTGGTGACGATGGTGACTTCCAACAGCAGCGCTTTACGGATCTGGTCAACAACGATCTGGCCAACACGATCGGCAATCTGTTGAACCGCACCAGTTCAATGGCGCGGCGCTGGTTCGACGACGCCGTTCCACCGGCCAGTGACGCCACCCGAAGCCCTGGCTCATGCCACCCCCTGGCGACGGCGGCAGCAGGGGCGTGCCGAACCTTCGCGTCAGCCATGCAAGAGCTTGAGTTTCGCCAGGCAGCGGAAGCCGTTCTGCAGCTGGCGATTCAGGCGAACGGGTACCTCAATGAGCAGGCTCCCTGGAGCCTGATGAAACGGGAGGGCA
>JBJOHB010000003.1:0-13015 GCA_046047915.1 Cyanobacteriota bacterium | reverse complement strand
TGACGCTCTACCTGCTGTTTCCCCGCACCACCCAGCGCTTTGGCCTGATCGCCGGCATCCTGTTGCTGATCGCTGGGGTGTTGTTGGCGGTGCTGCTGCTGGGCCTGGTGGTGGCGATCCTGATGGCCCTGTTTTAGGTAGGGGCCCCAGAGCCTCGTGCGGATCTGATCCGTAGCTCCAAGCGCTTGACCAGGCGGTAGATCACCGGCACCACCAGCAGGCTCAGGGCGGTGGACGCCAGCAGCCCGCTGAAGACGACCGTGCCGATGCTGACCCGGCTGCCCGAGCCAAAGCCGCTGGCCACCAGCAAGGGCAAAAAACCAGCCAACGAGGAGATGGCCGTCAGCAGGATCGGCCGCAGGCGGGCGGCTGCGGCTTCGCGGATCGCCAGCTCGAGCGGTTCACCCCCGGCCAGACGCTGGTTGGCGAACTCGACGATCAGGATGCCGTTTTTGGCGGCCAGGCTGACCAGCACCAGCAGGCCCATCTGGCCATAGACATCGAGGGCCATGCCGCGCAGGCCCAGGCCGACCACGGCCCCCAGCAGGGCCAGGGGCACGGTCACACCGATGATCAGCGGATCGATGAAGTTCTCGTAGAGGGCTGCCAGCACCAGCAGCATCACCACCACACCCAGGGCAAAAACGCGCACGTTGCTGCCGGCCGCCCGGTCTTCTTCGCGGGCCAGGCCGGCCCATTCGAGCTCGGTGATGCCGCCCTGGCGCTGCTGCACCTGCTCGAGCAGGGCCATCGCCTGGCCGCTGCTGACGCCGGGTTTGGGCAGGGCGCGCACGCTGATCGAGCGCACCAGGCGGGTGTGGTTGATGCTCGTCGGTCCGCTGCTCTGCTCCAGACGCACGATCTGCCGCAGGGGGATGAGGGCGCCTTCGCGGTTGCGCACCATCAGGTTGAGCACGTCATCGGCGTTGCGGCGCCGGGCTCCGTCGAGCTGCACGATCACCTTGCGCACCTGTTCGCTTTCGAAGCTGTCGTTGACGTAATCGCTGCCGAAGCTGGCCCCCAGGGTGTCGACCACCGCCGACAGATCGACCCCCAGGGCGGCCATCTGCAAACGGTCGGGCACCAGTTGCAGCTGGGGGGATCCGGCACTAAAGCGGGTCGAGACCCGCTCAAAGGCACCGGTGGCGCGGGCGTCGCGGATGAAGCGCTGGACCTGCTGCTCGAACGCCCCCAGGCTGAGCTGGCCATTGCTGACATCGAGCAGCTCCAGTTCCAGGCCGCCTTCACCGCTGAACCCCCGCACCGGTGGCGGTTCACTGAGCTGCACCATCGCCTGGCGGATGCGGGGGCGCAGCTTGGCATTGAGCCGTTCGGCCACCGCGGCGGTGGTCTGACTGGCGCCGCCGCGCTGCTCGATCGGCGCCAGCCGCAGATAAAACAGGCCCTTGTTCGGGCTGCTGTCGCCGAACGAGCGGCCGGCAAAGAAGGTGGCCCGGGTGATCAGCGGCTCGCTGCGCACCACATCGCGCAATTGATCGATCACGGCCTGGGTCTGCTGCAGGCTCGAGCCATCGGCCAGGATCACCACCCCCCGCAGCTGGCCGGTGTCCTCCTGGGGAATGAAGCTCTTGGGCAGGGCCTGCAGGGCCAGACCGGTGATCACCACTCCCGCCAGCAGCAGGGCCACCATCAGCCGGGTCCGTCCCAGCACCCAGTCGAGCAGGCGGCGGTAGGGGGCTTCGAGCCCTTCGAGCCAGCGGCGGGGTGGATCGATCCAGCGCAGCAGCCAGGCCGGTTCCGGGTGGTCGGGGCGCACCACCCGACTGGCCAGCACCGGTGTGAAGGTCAGGGCGTTGAAGGTCGAAAAGGCGATGGCGGCGCTGATGGTGATCGCGATCGGGGCGTACAGCCGGCCGACGCTGCCGCCCAGCCCCAGCACCGGCACGAACACCACGATCAGCACCAGCGAGGTGGCGATCACCGCATTGCCCAGCTCGGCCATGGCCTGGCGGGCCGCCTGCAGCGGTGGCGTGCCCGCCTCAAGCCGGCGGCCGATGTCTTCGCTGACGACGATCGCGTCGTCGACCACCAGACCTGACGCCAGCACCATGCCGAACAGGGTCAGGGTGTTGAGCGATTGGCCGCTGATCAGCAGGATGCTGAGCGAGCCGATCAGGGCGACGGGCACCGCCACCGCGGTCACCAGGGCCAGGCGGCTGTTGCCCAGCCCCAGCAGCAGCACCACAAACACCAACACCACCGCATCGCGCAGGCTGGCGGTGGTGTTGTCGATGCTGCCCTTGACGTAGTCGGCTTCATCGACAATCAGCTGCATGGCGATGCCCGGCGGGAAGCGAGGCTCCAGGTCGGCCAGGGCCCCGTTGACGGCGCGGCTGACGTTGATGGCGTTGCTGCCGTCGCGCTGGTTGATCACCAGGGCCACCACCGGATCGCCGGCCAGGTTGGTGGCGATGGCGTCGTAGCTCTCGTTACCCAGCTCGACCCGGCCCACGTCGCGCAGCAGGGTCAGGCCGCCATTTTTGGCGTCGCGGGCCACCACCAACTGCTCAAATTCGGCAGGGGTGCGCAGGCGGCCTTCCATGCGCAACGGCAGGGTCAACGCCTGGCCCGCGGGGCTGGGGGCATCGCCGCTTTGGCCCAGGGCTGCCAGCACGTTTTGCTGCTGCAGGGCCGTGCGCACATCGGCGATCGTCAGGCCCCGTTCTTCGAGCCGCCAGGGATCAAGCCAGAGGCGAAACGCCAGGCTGTTGCCCCCCGCCAGACTGACGCTGCCGACCCCGGGCACCCGCTGGATTCTGTCGCGGATCACCTGGTCGACCCAACCGCTCAAAAAGGTGTCGCTGTAGGTCCGGCGGTCGGCGCTGAAGCTCAGCACCATCAGCAGATCGTCGCTGCTGCGACGCACCTGCACCCCCTGGCGCGCCACGTTGGCGGGCAGCAGGCGGCTGACCACGGCCACCTCGTTCTGGGTGTTGATCTGGTTGAGCTCGGGATCCCCCCCGGCAAAGCTCAGGCTGATCGAGCTGCCATTGGCCGAGCTGGTCGAGCGGATCGTCTCCAGGCGCTCCAGACCGTTGAGCTGTTTCTCCAGAATCGAGGTGACACCCTGCTCGACGATTTCGGGGTTGGCACCGGGGTAATTGGCCCGCACGCTGACGCGGCTGGGGGCGATCGGTGGCAGGTTCTCCACCTGCAGCGATGGCAGGGCCACCAGGCCGGCCAGCAGCACGAGCAGGCTGCACACCAGGGTGAACACCGGCCGTTTCAGAAACGGATCCGAGATCGATTTCAAGGCTTGACGTTGCCGCTCCAGCGGTGACCCTCAGGGGTGTTGGGCTCCGGGCAGCAGCGTGGCCACCTGGTCGGCTTCGAGTCTGCCTGCCTGCTGCAGCACCTGCGTGATGCGGGTGATGTCGAGCACAGCATGGACGCTGTAGCCGGCCTCGGCCAGCCGTTCCTTGGCATGGCGGTCGTGGTCGCCGCCGTGGTCGAGGAACACCACCACGTCGCTGACCACCAGGCCCGAGCTTTCCAGCTTGGCGATGCCCTCGAGCACACTGCCGCCGGTGATCAGGATGTCGTCGACCACCACCACCCGGTCACCGGGCTCAAAATCGCCCTCGATCAGGCGCCGGGCGCCATGGGCCTTGACCTCCTTGCGGGGGTAGATCAGCGGTTTGTGCAGCTGCAGCGACAGCCCGGTGGCGGTGGGCAGCGATCCGTAGGGAATGCCGGCGATGCGATCGAAGCTCAAGCCCTGCAGCAGGGTGCTGTAGGCGTGCAGCACCCGGTGGAAGAGGTTGGGGTCCGAGATGATCTGGCGCAGGTCGATGTAGTAGTTGAAAACGGCGCCGCTGGCCTGCACGTACTCGCCAAACAGCAGGCAGCCGATGTCGAACAGATCGACGATCAACGGCGCCAGTGGATCGTCCTGCGGCGCTGCCGGGGGCATCTCCGGGGTCGGCAGCCACAGGGTGCAGCTGTCCTTGGCTTTGCCCTGCACCTGGCGGGCCAGGCGCGTGCGGCAGGCGTTGATCTGCTGGCGCAGGGCGTCGGCTCGCTCGGCCAGGTCGTCCTCGACCAGCAGGTTCTGGGGTAGGGGCAGCAGCAGCCCGTCGCCGGCATCGCTCAGGCCGGCCTGCAGCAGCGGTTCGAGTTGGTCTTCCTCGGCCCAGAGGCTGCGCAGCAGCACGAACCGTTGCGGTGCCGCCTGGCGCACGGCGGCCAGCACTGCCGGGTCGCTGGTACCCACCTCGAGCATCAGTTGCTCCGGGGTGGCCCACAGCTGGCTTTCGCGCACGATGTGCAGAAACAGCGGCCCCTGCTCGCCCGGGTAGTGCTGCAACACCCGGGCTGCCGGGTTGGAGCTGTGGCAGGTGATCACCACCGCCTTGTCCGGATACAGCAGAAACGGCGCGGCGATGTCCTGGCCCGCCAGGGGCGAGAGGGTGATGCCATCGGCGCCCAGCTCCTTGAACAGGTAGTGGGCCAGCGCCGAGGAGCTGTTCAGGTCACCGTGCTTGGCATCGATGATCAAGGGGATGTCGGTGGGCACCAGGTCCCGCACCTCGGCCAGCAGCTCCAGGCCGATCGGGCCCAAGGCCTGGTAAAAACCGAGGCTGGGTTTGAAGGCGCAGACCAGGGGCGCTGTGGCCTCGACCACGGCCTTGATCCAGTGCCGCGCCTGGCTCAGCAGCGAGCGACCCGCCAGGCCGCGGGCGGCGGCCCAGCTCTGCAGCAGTTCGGGGTTGGGGTCGAGCCCGGTAACCAGCAGGCTCTGGTGGCGGCTGATGGCCTCGGTCAGCTGGACAAAGAAGGCCATGGCAGATGCCTGGGCTGTGAGGGTTGCCCGCTGCTGTGTTACGGCGGCAAGCTGCTCTGCCGCGAGCCTGTGCAACAGGACGTTGCGTTTGGCGGCAGCCAGAGCGCGGCGGCCAGGGCCAGCAGCGAACCCATCAGATAGTCGAGCCAGCGGTTGGGGATGTACCAGGCCACCAGCGGTCCGTAGCCGCTAAAGGCGATGGCGCTCGAGATCAGGGCGGTGCGCAGGTAGGGCCCCAGGTTCAGGGCGGTTACCATGGCCGCGGTCCCGCCCAGCACCAGGGCGGTGGACAGGGAGCTCAGGCCAAAGCTGTTGAACACCAGCAGCGGCATGGCGATGCCCAGGGTCACGCCAATGATGCGGTCGCGCACCCGTTCGGCCGTGGCCGCCACGCTGTCATTCAGCAGCAGCAGCACCCCGAAGTACAGGTACTTGGGCGTCACAGCCCCCAGCGCCAGGCCGATCGGCAAGGCCAGACACAGCAACAGCGTCTTGCGCCAGAACAGCGGCGAGGCCAGCCCCCGGCGCAGCCGCGCGGCCGGTGGTGGGTCGGGGGTGGCGGGCTCCTCGCTGGCGGCGACGGCCCCGCTGCCGGCTGGTGCCAGCAGCACCTGGGTGCCGGTGCCCACCAGCAGCCCCAACGCCATGGCCGTCAGCTCCTGACCCCAGGCGCTCCAGCTGGGATCGCTGCTGAGCAGCGCCAGCACCCCTCCCAGCGGCACCAGGTTGCTGATCAGCTGCAGCTTGCCTGGCAGCAGCAGGGCCGCGCTGCGCAGCACCAGCGTCACCAGCGCAAACAACAGGATGTCGGGGGTGCCGGCAAACAGTTGGGCCACCACGGTGCCAAAGCCCAGGCACAGGCCCATCAGCACCAGCAGCAGCGGGTACAGCAGCAGCGGCCAACGGCTGAAGTCGGGTCTGACCACCACGGCCGACACCAGCACCGCATAGGCCGGGGCTTCGCCACCCAGTTGCAGCCCCTGGGCGATGGCGCCGCTGAAACCGGCGGCCAGGCCGATCACCAGGGCTGCGCGCAGCCCATGGCGGCTCATGGCGGCGGCTGCCGCAGCTGGCGCAGCTGTTGCAGCCAGCCCACGACCAGCACGATCACCAGCAGCGCCAGCCAGAACCACTGCCGTGGCGGGCTGCTGGCGGCGGTGATCGCCAGAAGCAGCAGGGCGATCCAGGGGGCCGGGGCCTTCCAGGCGGCCAGGGGATGGCGGCTCATCGCTCCACCCCCGTCAGCCAGCGCAGAAACGGCAGGGCATAGCTCAGGGCCGAGCGGCGATCCACATCGACCCGGGCGCCGGCCGGGGTGCCGTTCTCCAGCGGCAGATCGGGGCCCTGGCCCTGGGTCCAGCGCAGGCCGCTGGGGGTGGGGGCCGGGGGCAGGGCGACGGTCACCAGCACCATCGGTGCGGTGGCCTTGTCGCCCAGCGAGGCCAGGGGATTGCCGCCTTCGCCATAGGCCTCCTGGTGGCTGCTGGCCAGCAGGCTGGTGGCCAGGGCGGTGCTGCCCACGGCCCGGCTCACCTCGTCCAGATCGGCCGCCGCCGGGGCGATTGCGCTGATGCGGCCGATGACGCTGCCGTAGCGCTGGTTGGTGCCGCCATACAGGTGACGGGTCTGCAGCTGGGGTTCCAGCAGCAGGGTCATGCCGGGTCGCAATCGGGTCGCATCGGCCTGGGTGAACAGGGCCACGGCCCGGCGGGGCTGGCCTGTGGGCGCCGGGTTTGGGCCGATCGTGGCGATGCGCTGGCCTGCCAGCAGGGCCTGGCCGGGGGCCGCGCTCAGGCTCAGCACCACCCCGGCAGCGGGGGCGCGCACCAGCTGGCTGGCCCGTTGTGCCTTGAGCTCGGCCAGGGCGGCCTCGAGCGCGGCTACCTGACCCTGCAGCAGTTGCAGCTGGGACTGGTTGCGCAGGTAGAGGTCCTGGGCCCCGACCCATAGCGGGCTGTAGCGGGGGATCACCTCGTCGCGGCGCAGGGCCTCAAGGGCGCGCACCTGGCTGCCGATCGGGCCGTTGCTGCGCTTCAGATTGGCGATCGCCAGCTCCAGGGCCTGCTGTTGGCGCACGAGTGCAGCCTCCTGCAGCTGCAGCGCTTCGCTGTCGTTGCTGCGCACCCCGCCGCCCGGCGCCACCTGGTCGATGCGGTTGATCGTGGCCAGGGTCTGGCCGGCCTGCACCCGCTGCCCCACCGCAACCTGCAGCTGCTGCACCTGGCCGGGGCTGCGGGCATAGACCCCCAGGCGGCTGTCGGGTTCCAGCAGCAGCGCGCCGCCATGCACATCGCCCGGAACCCCCGGCAACACGGCCCAGACCCCGCTCGCCAGGGTCACAGCAGCCATTGGCAGCAGCTCGAGACCTCGCATCACCAGGCTGCGCGAGCCAGACGTGATCGGTACCGTAACGGCCACCGCCCGACTTGACACCGTGCTTTGTGTCGCCGCCCGGCGCCGCCTGATCCCGATGCTCGTGTTGGTGTCGGCATCGCCCCTGCTGGCTGCGGCGGTCGTTCGCGCAGCCGCACCGCCACCCCCGCTGGAGCTGAGCCTGGAGCAGGCGCTGGATCTGGGTCTCGAGCGCTCGCTGGCCCTGGCCGGCCAGGCTGTGCTTGTGCGCCAGGGCGAGGCCCTGGTGGGCCTGGCCCAGACCCGGTTTCTGCCCAAGCTCGACCTGCTGGCGGTGGGCAGTTATGTCCAGGTCGGCACCAGTGCCTCCCAGGTCAGCAACCTGCCGCTGATCGGCAATCTCAACCTGAACCTGGGTGCCAATGGCTACGCCGTCGCCCAGAACACGTTTGGCGATCTGGGGCTGTCGCTGACCTTTCCCCTGATCGACTTTGGCCGTGGTCCCCAACGGCAGGCGGCCCAGGCGGTCCTGGCCGCAGCCCGCGCCGATCGCCGCGAACAGCAGCGGGGTAGCCGGTTTGCGATTACGGCGGCCTACCTGGATCTGCAGGTGGCCGATGCCCTGCTGCCGGTCTGGCAGCAGGCCCTGCAGCTGTCGCAGACCCTGCAGCGCGATGCGGCGGCGATTCGCCGCCGCGGGCTGGCGGCCCGCATCGACACCCTGCAAGCCCGAACGCTGGTCGAGCGGGATCGGGCCGGGCTGAGCGAGGCCCGCGCTCAGCAGCAGATCGCCCGCAGCGCCCTGGCGCGGCTACTCAACCTGCCGGCCGAGCAGGCGGTGCGGGCCCGCGATCCGCTGCTGCCAGGCCAGCCCTGGCCCCTGGGCCTGGACGACAGCCTGCAACGGGCCCTGGCCCAGCGGCCCCTGCTGGAGTCCCTGGCCCAGCAGCGTCAGGCCCAGCTGCAGCGGCAGCGCGAGGCACGCGCCCTACTGCTGCCCAGCGTGGGGCTGCAGCTGGGGGCCGGCTATGGCGGCAACAGCCTCAACCTGCCGGTGCTCAGTGGCACGGCCCAGGCCAGCCTGGGGGGGATCGGCAGCGCCACGGCCAGCGCCAGCAGCAGCGGTTCGCTGAGCGGTGGCTTCTACAACTGGGGCGGCTTCATCGGCGTGCGCCAGCCGCTGTTTGACGGTGGCCTCAGCCGCGAGTCGGCGCGGCTAGCCGGTACCCTGGCCGCGCTGCGCCAGCTGGACCTGGACCAGGCCCGGCAGACCATCGTTCAGAACGTGCAGACCTGGTACGCCACCCATCAGGCCGCCGGCGAGCAGATCAAGGCGGCCCAGGCGGCGGTGCAGGCGGGCGAGCAGGCGGTGCGCGATGCCCAGCTGCGCTACCGCGCCCAGGTGGCCCCAATCCTTGAGGTGCTGATCGCCCAGCGGGATCTGCAGGCCGCCCGCAGTGCCCAGGCCGTGGCGATTCAGCGCTGGAACCTCAGCCGGGCCGCTCTGCAGATGGAAACCGGCCTGCCAGATCCCGCAGCAGAGGCGCCGGCAGGCTGCAGCGCGGGTCGCGGGGGTTGTGGGCCGCGACCAGCTGACCGCACTGGGGTTCCAGACCCCAACGGGTAAAGGGATGGCCGGGGGCCGTGAGGGCGTGGGTCTGACCCAGAAACGCGGCCCAGGCCGAAAAACTGGAGGACCCCGAACCCAGGATCAAGCGGCAGCGGGCCAGGGCCAACAGATCGACGATCGCGTTGGTGGGTCGCAGCAGGTGCACCTGGGGCAGGGCCAGCAGCGGCTGCAGCTGGGCCACGCTCCCGTCAGACACCAGCAGCACAGGCACGGGGCTGCCCAGCAGCGCCCGCAGTTGTTGCAGGGTTTCCACGAACCAGCTGATCGGGGTCTGCTGCAGCCACCCCACCCAACCAAAGTTGTCGGCGGTGGCGGGGGGCGGCAGGAAGCCGTCACCGCAGCGCACATGCAGGCCGATCAGCCTTGGGGGCAGGGCGTTGACCCGGCGGCGGTGCCTTGGGCGGGTGATCGCCTCAAGGTCCTGGTGCAACTGGCGCCAGTGGGGGTTCAGCCTCTCGAAGGAGTAGGTCGGTTGGTCAAACAGCACCAGGTGCCGGCCGGACGGGGGGTGGTCGGCGCTCAGCTGGGTCTCGCTGATCCGGCGTCGGGCCAGGCCATGCCAGAGGCCCTGCCACGACGCCAGATCGCCGGCTGTGGCCTGGAAGCAGCCCAGCAGGGTCGGATTGAACAGATCAATGGCCCCGCTCTGGCGGCTCAGCTGCGGCAGACGACGCAACGCCTGGCCGATGGCGGGCCTGAACCAGATCGGGCTGATCGGTTGCCCCTGGTGCTCCAGGCACCACACCCGGCAGCGGGCCCAGGGGAATAGACGGTTGCCCAGGCCGCTGCCCCGCTGAAACCGCGGGACCCCAATCACCCTTTCGGTCGGTTTCATCGCCAATCCATTCCAGTGGTGGGTCGTTGCAACACCACCAGTTGGTGATCGGCATAGGCCGTCAGGGTCGGATGGGCCCGCTGTCCCCAGAGCGGACCACTCAATTGGCAGACCGCGTATTTGGCCAGCTGGCCCAGCAGGGCTGGGGATCGGTTGGCGGTTTGGGCATGGGCATGGCGGTGGGCCCCTTGCCAGATCAATCCGGCAGCATCGGCAAAGCGCCGAAAACTCTCGACCCCGAAGAAGCTCAGGTGTTCGCCAAAGCCGGCGTACCAGTAGCGCGAGCGGGAGAGTCGCCACAGCCAGGCATCGGTGCAGCCTGTGGAGAGCAGCAACACACCGCCCGGACTCAGGTGGTGGGCCAAGCGGCGCAACCAACCTTCCGGAGCCGGAATGTGTTCGGCAACGTCAACGCTGACGATGCAGCCGAACCGCTGCTGGGCCGGCACATCGTCCATGGTCTGGCCGACGATCGAGACCCCTCGCCGGGCCGCGATCGCTGCGGCGTTGCTTGAGAGCTCAACGCCATGGCGTCGCCAGCGCCCTGACCAACTGCCTAACAGATCGCCGTTGCTGCAGCCCACGTCCAGCACCAGGTTGGAGGGGCTGTAGCGCTGCGCCAGCCCCTCGAGTTGATGCCAAAGCGGACGCCCTGCACCGGGGGCGCCGGCGCTGCAGCGTTCGTTGGAGCAGCCATAGGCCTGGTGCAGCTCGGCCCGTGTGGGTTGGGGCCATTTCTGCGCAAACCCACAGCGGCGGCAGTGCCAAAGCCGGAATCCACCGGCATTGCTGCGAATCGCCTGCCCCGCCACCACGGGTTTGCGGTGTTGAGCCAGGGGTCCCCAGCGCTGCAGGGTGTTTCCTGGGCAGAACGGACAGGGCGGGGCTGACGGCGCCGTCGCGCAAGGCTTGACCATGGACCCTGCTTAGGGCGCTGGCTTGGGTCAGCGGTGCCGCTGCCGCAGGTCTGCAGCCGATCTCAGAGCAATCGCCAGCGCAGGGTCTCACCGGCATGAAAGGGCACCAGCTCGCCCAGGCGTTCTGGCACTTGCAACGCTGAGCGCTCCAGCGTCACGGTGCCGTCGTTGAGCGGCAGGCCGTAGAAGCGCGGCCCGTGTTCGCTGGCAAAGCCTTCGAGCCGATCGAGGGCGTTTTCGGCTTCAAACACCGCCGCGTAGCTCTCGAGGGCATAGGGGGCGTTGTAGATGCCGGCGCAGCCGCAGGCGCTCTCCTTGGCATGGCGTTCGTGGGGCGCCGAATCGGTCCCCAGAAAAAATTTTGGATTGCCACTGGTGGCGGCGGCCCGCAGGGCGAGGCGATGCAGCTCCCGTTTGGCTACCGGCAGGCAGTACAGGTCGGGTCGCAGGCCGCCGGCAAACAGGGCGTTGCGGTTGATGTGCAGGTGGTGGGGGGTGATCGTCGCCGCCAGGTTGGCCGGCCCCGTGCGCACAAAGTCGGCCGCGTCGCTGGTGGTGATGTGCTCCAGCACCACCTTGAGCCCCGGGTGGCGCCGCAGCAGGGGCTCCAGCACCCGCTCGATGAACACCGCCTCGCGATCAAAGATGTCGATGGCGCTGTCGGTGACCTCACCGTGGATCAGCAGCGGCATGCCCATGCGCTCGAGGGTCTCGAGCACGGGTGTGATCGCGCCCAGGTCGCGCACGCCGGCGTCCGAGTTGGTGGTGGCCCCGGCCGGATACAGCTTGACTGCCGTCAGCACCCCCTGGCGGTGGCCCAGCTCAAGGTCGGCCGGGTCGATCGTTTCGGTCAGGTAAGCGGTCATCAAGGGTGTGAACCCTGCCGCCAGCCCTTCACCGCCGCTGTGGCGCAACGCCGCCACGATGCGATCGCGGTAGTCGCGGGCCGCTGCCGTGCTGGTGATCGGTGGCCGCAGGTTGGGCATCACGATCGCCCGGCCGAACTGCCGTGCCGTGGCCGGCGCCACCGCTTGCAGCAGGGCGCCGTCACGCAGGTGCACATGCCAGTCGTCGGGCCGGCGGATCGTCAGGGTGTTCATGGCACCAGCTTGGCCTCCGGCTCGAGGGCGAGGTCCAGGCCCAGCCGCCCCAGGCTGTCCATCAACAGGCTGGCGATGTCGGGATCGACGGCCAGCTCCTGCCATTGCATGCCCAACTGCAAGGCACGCACGGTTTCAACGCTGCACCCCAGGTAACGGGCCAGCGTGCGGTGCACTTCGAACAGGCGCTCCTGAGGCAGGGGGCGCCGCAGCCGCAGCCCCAGCCGTTGGCTGGGCGGTTGCAGCTGGCCCCGTTCGATGCGACGCAGCCCAGCCAGGGTGGCCAGGATCAGCAGCTGATCCCCCGGTGCCAGCACCAGATCGACCGGTGGCAGCGCCAGCCCCTCGCCCCGTGACGGACGTTTGAGCGCGATCGCCGTGACCCCGTAGCCGTGCTGCACCCGGGCCAGGCTCAGGCCGCACAGGCTGTCGCCAGCGTTGATGCGGTAACGCACCTGCAACGCCATCGCCTCGCCGATCGGCCAGACCCCCTCGACCCGTTCGCCGAAGGCGGTGGCCACCACCACGTCGGCCGCCAGGCTGAGGCTAGAGATCACGGTCACCCCGCCCAGCAGCTCACCCAGTTGTTCGGCGGCTTGCTCGGCGCTGGTCACCATGGCCAGGCGCGCGGCGGGCCAGCACTGCTGCAGGGCCAGCACCCCCTGCACATTGGCCAGCAGATCGGTCGAGAGCATGCCGATCGCCAGCACCCCCCGTCCCCGCAGGCTGCGTTGCGCTTGCTCGAGGGCGGGCGGTTGGGCGTCCACCAACCAGACGCCGTAACCCTGCTGCTGCAGCTCCCGCTGCAGGGCGTCGGCAAGACCGTTACCCCCCACCAGCAGGATCGGCTGCACCCCCCGCGGCAACCGCGGCTGAACAGCCAGCCCGAAGCGGGCGCTCAACAGCCGTTCCAGGATCACCGCCACCAGGGCCGAGGTCAGCACGGTGCCCAGCAGGGACAGCAGCAGGCTGCCGCCCACCAACCAGCTGTCGCCGCCGCTGGCCAGGGGCCGGCCGCTCAGGGCCACGTTCACCGGATCGACGAATTCGCCCTTGAGCAGGGCGAGGGTCACGAACACCCCCTGCTGCCAGCTGGCCCCTGCTGCAAAGTGCGCGATGCCAATCAGCACCACAACGCCCAGTGCACAGGCCAGCAGCCCCAGCCGGCGGCTGCGCTGATCCAGCCGGGGTGGCTGCAACCAACTGGGCTTGCCCAGGCGCCAGCGTGGTCCCTTGTGGCGGTCGGCCCCGGTGGTAGGGCGACCCGGCTGGGGCTCGCCGCCCTGAAAGGCCAGGGGCGCCACCAGCCAGCCCGCGCTGAGTTGATCGAGCAGCAACGGCCGTTGAAAGCGTCGGTCCTGCCCGAGCCCCTGAAAC
>JBJOHB010000002.1:0-10774 GCA_046047915.1 Cyanobacteriota bacterium | reverse complement strand
TGGAGCTGCTGGACGGTGAGGCCCTGCTCAGCGGCGCCACTGGCTGCAATGGCCCAATGAGCAGCCGGGCCCCGGCCAGGCGCGACCCCGCCAGCTGGTTGGAGCACAACCGTCGCCTGATCCAGCGCTACCAGGCACTGGTGCGCACGGCCGCCACTCTCGATGCCCTGATCGAGCAGGAGGTGGGGGATGGTCCAAGCCCATCGGGACGTCAACCCTGATCTGGGCTCTGACAAGCTTTCCCAGTCAACCGTAGCCCTGCCGGCCGGATCTTCATGGCGCGCCTTGGCCTTTCCAAGCTCTCAGGGCTTCTGAAACGGGGACTGGGGGGCCGACGAACCCCCAGCCAACAGCAACCGCTGCCCTGCGCCTGGAGCCGGCCCTTTGGCCTGGGCTGGGAAGGGCCCTACACGGTGCGTTACGCCAGCAACCTGGACGATGGCCCCAGCCACGGCATGCCGCTGGGGGGCTTTGGCGCGGGGTGCATCGGCCGCGGCCCTGACGGGTCGTTCAACCTGTGGCACCTCGACGGCGGTGAGCACTGGTTCGGCACCCTGCCGGACTGCCAATTCGCCCTCTACGAACACGACGGCACCGGCAGCCGCGCCCATGCGCTGGCCGTCAAGCCAGAGCGGGATACCAGCCAGCCCCAGCCCCAGGGCCAGGCCAATCATGCGACTGAACCGCTGAGCGCCTGGAGCTGGTACCCCGCCAGCACCGCTGAGCGCAGCACCGGCCTCTACGAGGCCCGTTACCCGCTGAGCCGCACCAGCTACGACGGTGTGTTCAGCGCCCAGGTCAGCTGTGACGCCTTTTCACCGATCCTGCCCGGCGATTACCAGCACACCAGCTACCCGGTGGCGGTCTTTGCCTGGCGCCTGCACAACCCCAGCCGCAAGCCCCTGGAGCTGTCGCTGCTGCTGAGCTGGCGCAACCTGGTGGGCTGGTTCACCAACACCGATCCCTCGGCGTCGGTGCACTTTCGGGACGATGGCAGTCCCGAGCACCGCTATGTGCCGGCGATCGGCCGCAGCGAGGGTCAGCGCAACCGCTGGCATCAACAGGGCGGCATGAAGGCCATCGTGCTCGATGGCGACCGCTCCAACCCTGTTCAAGAAGGCGAAGGCCAGTGGTGCCTGGCGGTGCCCGACGAGACCGCCCTGGCGGCGGCCGGCATCAGCGCCGAGATCCTGCGCTGCAGTCGCTGGGACCCCAGCGGCACAGGAGCCGAACTGTGGCAGAGCTTTGCCTCAGACGGCACCATTCCTGATAGCAACAACGACCGTCGCAGCCGCAACGCTGATCCCAGCAGCGCCGCTGTCGCTGTGCGCCTGCGGCTTGAACCGGGCGCCACCGCCGAGATCCCGATGGTGATCAGCTGGGACCTGCCGGTCACCGCCTTTGCCACCGGATCCCAGACCCTGCGCCGTTACACGGACTTTTTCGGCGCCAACGGCGACAACGCCGTCGCCATTGCCGCCGAAGCCTTGGAGCACTGGCGCAGCTGGCGCGCCGCGATTGACACCTGGCAACAGCCGGTGCTGCAACGCAGCGACCTGCCCCAACAGCTGCGCATGGCCCTACTTAATGAGCTGTATGACCTGGCCAGTGGCGGCAGCCTCTGGAGTGCCGCCAGCCCCGAAGATCCGGTGGGTCGCTTTGGGGTGCTCGAGTGCCTCGACTACGCCTGGTACGAGAGCCTCGATGTGCGGCTGTATGGGTCGTTTGCCCTGTTGCAACTGTGGCCCGAGCTCGACAAGGCGGTGCTGCGCAGCTTTGCGCGGGCGATCCCGGCGGCCGACCCGACCCCCAGGCCCATCGGTTGGTATTTCACCCAGGGCAGGGGGCGTGTCGAAGCGGCCCGCAAGGTCCGCAGCGCCACCCCCCACGACCTGGGGGCCCCCAACGAGCGGCCCTGGGACGCCACCAATTACACCGCCTATCAGGACTGCAATCTGTGGAAGGACCTGGCCAGCGACTTTGTGTTGCAGGTGTGGCGCACCTTCAAACTGGCCCCCGGCGGCGAAGACGTGCGCTTTCTGGCCGACTGCTGGCCGGCCGCGGTCGAAGCGCTGCATTACCTCAAGAGCTTTGACACCAATGGCGACGGCCTGCCCGACAACGGCGGTGCCCCCGACCAGACCTTCGACGACTGGCCACTCCAAGGCGTGAGCGCCTACTGCGGAGCCCTGTGGATTGCGGCACTCGAGGCGGCACTGGCCATGGCCCAGCGGCTGCAACTGGAGCTGGGGCTCGACACCAGCGGCCAACAGCGCACCTTTGGCGATTGGCTCGAGCAAAGCCGCAGCAACTTTGATGCGCTGCTCTGGAACGGCGAGTACTACAACATTGATGCCGAGAGCGGCACACCGGTGGTGATGGCCGACCAACTGTGTGGCGACTTCTATGCCCGTTTGCTGGGCCTGCCGCCAGTGGTCGCCGAAGAGCGGGCCCGCTCGGCCCTGAAGGCGATCAAGGAAGCCTGTTTTGAGGGCTTTGCCGGTGGGCGACTGGGGGTGGCCAACGGCCTCCGCCGCGACGGCACGCCCCTAGATCCCAACGGCACCCACCCGCTCGAGGTCTGGACCGGCATCAACTTTGGTCTAGCTGCCTACTACCGGCTGATGGGCGAAACCGAGACCGCCCTGGCGATCACTGGTGCCGTGGTCGAGCAGGTCTACAGCGGTGGTCTGCAATTCAGAACCCCGGAGGCGATCACGGCCGTGAACACCTTCCGGGCCTGCCACTACCTGCGAGCGATGGCGATCTGGGCCCTGTGGGCCACTCACACCAACTGGCAGCCGATCAAATCCTGAGCTGCGCCCGGCGGGGGCTGCTCAGCGGGGACCAACCAGGCTCGCCCGCTGGTTCCACAATCTGAAGCTCTTGCACGAATGACCATGGTCATGACCATGGTCAAAAACACAAGAGGGCGCCCGATCTCCTTGGGTCCCTGGGCCATCACCATTCCGCCAGGCCCACTGCAGTGCTGTCGGACTGTGCAGCCCCTCCTTCCATACGCTGGGTGCTGAAGCGCCTTCTGGTCGGCCCTTGATTCGCCTATCGCTCGCCCTGCTGACGTGTCTGCTGACGCTGTTCAGCCCGGCTCAACCGGTCTGGGCCCAGCTGCACACCCATCTCGACGAGAACGGCAGCGAAGTGGTGCGCAGCCTCGAGAGCCTGCGCGACCTCGACTACCAGAGCTGGCAGGTGGTGGCCTACCGCACAGGCCCGCCTGGGCCCCAGGCGCCGCTGACGCTGCGCGTCGTGGGCTATCCGGGCAAGGTGCGCCTCGATCACCCCACGCCCCTGCAGGTGAGCGCCGGCCGCCGCCATTGGGACCTGGCCGACATCACCACGGCCAACCCCAAGCTGGCAACCGACAGCCGCGATGCGGCCGCCGAATTTGACCTGAGGCCCCTGATCGACGATCTACGCAAGGACCGCCCCCTGCGCCTGGCCCTCAGGGGCGTGTTTGTGGAGCTGCCGGTGCCGCCCTTTGTGGTGGCCGAATGGCGCAGCCTGGTGCAGGCGGCGTGAACCCAACCCATGGCGGCCATCCCTTCAGTGCCACCGACTGTTTCAATCCCCGTTTCAGGCCCTGAAGCAGCACTGTGGCTGCCGTGGATGCGGCGCGCCCTGGCGCTGGCGGCGCTGGGGGCCGGGCGCACCAGCCCCAACCCCCTGGTGGGGGCGGTGGTGCTGGATGCCCAGGGGCAGCTGGTGGGCGAGGGCTACCACGCCCGCGCCGGCACCCCCCATGCCGAGGTGCATGCCCTGGCCCAGGCGGGCGAGCGGGCCCGCGGCGGCACCCTGGTGGTGACGCTCGAGCCCTGCTGCCACCACGGCCGCACGCCCCCCTGCAGCACGGCCGTGATCGCCGCCGGCATCGCGCGGGTGGTGGTGGCCATGGAAGACCCCAATCCTCAAGTGGCGGGCGGCGGCATCGCCCAGCTCGAGGCCGCCGGCATCAGCGTGATCAGCGGCGTCTGTGAAGCCGAAGCCCGGGAGCTCAACCGGGCGTTCGTGCATCGCATCACCACGGGACGCCCCCTGGGCATTCTCAAGTGGGCGATGAGCCTCGATGGCCGCACGGCCCTGCCCAACGGCGCCAGCCAGTGGATCAGCGGCCCGCCGGCCCGCGCCTGGGTGCACCAGCTGCGCAGCCAGTGCGACGCCGTGATCGTGGGGGGCGGCACCCTGCGGGCCGACGATCCCCTGCTGACCAGTCGCGGCCGGCGCGACCACGAGCCGCTGCGGGTGGTGCTGAGCCGCAGCCTGCAGCTGCCCGAAGCCGCCCAGCTGTGGAATACGACCACAGCACCCACCCTGGTGGCCCATGGCCTTGAGGCTGCTGCGCAGGGCCGCGCCCAGCTGGCGGCGATCCGTGCCGCCCACCCCGGTGTCGACTCACTTGAGCTCAACAGCTGCACACCCGCCGCCCTGCTTGAGTGCCTGGCCCAGCGGGGTTGCAACCAGGTGCTGTGGGAGTGCGGCCCCGAGCTGGCGGCCGCAGCGTTGCGTACGGGCTGTGTGCAGCAGGTGGCCGCGGTCATTGCCCCCAAGCTGCTGGGGGGCACCCCCACCCGCACGCCATTGGGAGACCTGGGCGCCACAGCCCTCGACCAGCTACCCCATTGGCAGGCCGCTGCACCACAACAGATCGGCGCCGATCTGTTGTGGGAACTGCACGACGGCATCATGCCCTCAGCAAGGTGTTGAGTCGATGCCGCTGCCGTTTCAGATTCACCTGGCGCTTGCGGTGGTGTTGGCAACGGGGGCCAGCTGGGTGCTGCTCGATCTACTGGCAGCGCGCTTCCCCAGTGGCAGCCTGGGTCGCCGACTGCTCAAACGCTGCCGCCTAAGCCTCAGCGCCACCCTCTTGCTGGCCGGAGCGAGCTGGTGGCTGCTGAGCCTGCTGAGCGGACTGGGATGGAATGCGCCCCGTAGTGCCGTTCAGGTGCGTGATGCCCTGGTAGCCCTAGGCGTGATGTGGACCCTGCTGCGTTGCAAAGGGGTTTTGCTGCGTCGCATTCAAGCCAGTGGGGTGGTTGGTGATGACACCAACAGTGAGACGCTCTACCTGTTTGACCTAAGCAACAAGCTCATCACCACGGTTGTCGTGTTGATCGGCGTGATCGAAGCCCTCGAGCTGCTGGGGGTCTCGCCCCAGGTGTTGCTGGCCGCCAGCGGCTTCGGGGCGGCGGCCCTGGGCTTCGGCGCGCGGGTGCTGATCGAAAACCTGCTCAGCGGCGTGATGCTCTACATCAACCGGCCCTTTGTGATCGGCGATCTGATCCAGATCCCGGCTCTCAATCTGGGCGGCACGGTCAGTGCAATCAGCATCTACTACACGCGGCTGCTCACCGCCGATCAGCAACCCCTGTATGTCCCCAATGCGGTGTTCGCCAACAACGCCGTCATCAATGGCAAGCGCCGCAGCCACCGCGAGCTGGTGATTGACTTTGGCCTGCGCTTCAGCGACCGGGCCACGATCGAAGCGATTACCGCCGACCTGCGCGCGGTCCTGCACCAGATCCCAGACATCGAAGCCGGGCTGCCGCAGCGGGTGCATTTCAAAGGGTTTGGCGAATCGAGCTTGGATCTGCGGCTGCAGTGCTTCTGCAGCAGCGATCTCGATGCTGCTCTCGATCTGCAACAGCGCCTGCTGCTCGAGATCGCCGCGGTGGTCGAGCGCCATGGGGCCGACATGCCCTACCCCACCCGCACGCTCATACCAGCTCCGGGTGAGCCGGATCTCCCTTGAACGGCCCGATCACCTGGGAGGTGATCCAGCCGCCATAGAACCCGCCCGGCTGGGGCGTCACCCGCTCGCCCGCCAGCCAGACCGCGTCCATGAGCCCCGGATACAGGGCAAACCAGCCCGCGATGGGGGCAAACGCGGCCGTGGGCTCGGGGTATTGCCACACCGCACGCTGGAGGCGACGAGCGGGCTGGTCCGCCACCCCCGGCAGCACCACATCAAAGTAACGAGCCACCCCCTTCCACTCGCAGAAGCTGTGGCCCGCGGCGGGCTGCAGCAGCCCAAGCCGCATCGCCGCAGGCGGCAGGTACACCGTGGGCGGGTGGAAGGTCTCGCACACCTTCCAGATCTGCAGCGGCTGCTGGCCCGCCGCAGCGGTATCGCACAGCAGCTGGCCCCCCACCTCGACGCGGACCGAATCCCAGCTTGAGCGCAGGGCCGGCGGCCTGGGGTAGTCGGCCACCCGTTCGGGCGCCTGATCGCAAACCATGGCGCGCTTCAGGCCCGAATGAAATGGCGCAGCTTGCGCGCCTCCTCGCCCGCCCGGCGCTGCAGCTCCTGGTCGCTGAGGGCCTGCTCGGCGCGCGCCTGCGCGGCGATCACATCAGCCTCGTCCACGGCATACCCCGCGCCGCGGGCCAGGGCCAAAAACGCGTCCAGCTCGAGCGGCTGCTCCAGCTGGCCCTGCAACGCCGCGTCGTGGCGAGCCGCGGCCACAAAGGCATCCAGTTGCTCCAGGCTCACAAAGGCAACATCAGCTGGGTCTGGTCTAACCGCTGCGCCCCCCAGCCCGCCGGATCCCAGGGCTCCAGCAGCGGTTCCAGGGCCCGCAACCCCGGACCATCGACCGGCGCCAGCCAGGGCTCCTCGAGCCCCGCCGGGATCAGCACCGGCATGCGCTGGTGCAACGGCGCCACCAGGCCATTGGGCCGGGTGGTGAGCACACAGCAGGTCTCGAGCTCGCTGCCGTCGGGGCCGATCCAGCGCTCCCACAGCCCCGCCAGCCAGAACGGCCCCCCAGCAGCCGGTGCGATGCGGTGCCCCTTCTCCAGAAATGCCGTCGCCGGGATCAGGCAGCGCCGGTGCCGCCAGCTGCCGCGAAACGTGGCCTTCTCGGCCACGGTCTCGCTGCGGGCGTTAAAGGGCCTGGGGCGGGCGCGGCCGTCGGCCCCCGGGGCCAGGGGGTCCTTGACCCAGTCGGGCACCAGGCCCCACAGCACCAGGGCGGCCTCGATGCGGCCGTGCTCGTGGCGCACGATCAGCACCGGTTCGCCCGGGGCGATCAGCGACCGTGGCGCGTAATGCTGCGCCAGCCCAGGCGGCAACGGGCAGCACAGCTGGGCCTGCAGGGCAGCCAGGGAGCTGTCAAGAGCAAAACGTCCACACATCAGCGCCCCGTTCGGATACCCACCCAGGAAGCGAAACGGCTCCGCCAGCGGCAGACCTAGCTTGGAACCCGCAAGCGCAGCCCGCCATGGCCATCCGCCAAGACGAAAACCAACCGAACCGGCGCGTCGGCATCGTCAATCTGATTCTGATCGGCTTCGGCGTGCTGTTGCTGTTCAGCAACTTTCTGCCGAATCCAGCGACCCAGGTGCCGCGGGTGCCTTACTCGCTGTTCATCGACCAAGTCAACGACAACAACGTCAAACGGGCCTATATCACCAGCGACCAGATCCGCTACGAGCTCAAGGCCCCGCCGGCCGAAGACGCACCGACGGTGCTGTCGACGACGCCGATCTTTGACATGGATCTGCCCCAGCGGCTTGAGGAGCACGGGGTCGAGTTCGCCGCGGCACCGCCCAAGAAGCCGAGCTTCATCACCACGGCCCTGAGCTGGGTCGTGCCGCCGCTGATCTTCATTCTGGTGCTGCAGTTCTTTGCCCGTCGCAGCGGCATGGGCGGCGCCCAGGGGGCCCTGAGCTTCACCAAGAGCAAGGCCAAGGTCTACGTGCCCGACGAAGAATCGCGGGTCACCTTTGCCGATGTCGCCGGGGTCGATGAGGCCAAGGCCGAACTGACCGAAATCGTCGACTTCCTCAAGACCCCCGAGCGCTACACCGCCATCGGTGCCCGAATCCCCAAGGGCGTGCTGCTGGTGGGTCCTCCCGGCACCGGCAAAACCCTGCTGTCCAAAGCGGTGGCTGGTGAGGCGAGCGTTCCTTTCTTCATCATCAGCGGCTCCGAGTTCGTCGAGCTGTTTGTCGGCGCCGGCGCCGCACGGGTGCGCGATCTGTTTGAAGAAGCCAAGAAAAAGGCGCCCTGCATCATTTTTATTGACGAGCTCGATGCCATCGGCAAGAGCCGTGCCGGTTCGATGGGGGTGGTCGGCGGCAACGACGAGCGCGAGCAGACCCTCAACCAGCTGCTCACCGAGATGGACGGCTTCGCCGCCAAAGACAAGCCGGTGATCGTGCTGGCCGCCACCAACCAGCCCGAAACCCTGGATGCTGCCCTGCTGCGCCCGGGCCGTTTCGACCGCCAGGTGCTGGTGGATCGCCCCGACCTGAGCGGGCGCCGCACCATTCTTGACATCTATGCCAAGAAGGTCAAGCTGGCCGACGGCGTCGATCTCGATCGCATCGCCCAGGCCACCGCCGGCTTCGCCGGGGCCGACCTGGCCAACCTGGTCAATGAAGCGGCCCTGCTGGCCGCCCGTGTCAGGCGCACCACGGTGGAACAGGGCGATCTGAACGAAGCGATCGAGCGGGTGGTTGCCGGTCTGGAGAAAAAGAGCCGGGTGTTGCAACCCGATGAAAAGAAGGTGGTGGCCTATCACGAGGTGGGCCACGCCATCGTCGGCCACCTGATGCCCGGCGGCAGCAAGGTCGCCAAGATCTCGATCGTGCCCCGCGGCATGAGCGCCCTGGGTTACACCCTGCAGCTGCCGACCGAAGAGCGCTTCCTCAATTCCAAGGAAGACCTCGAAGGCCAGATCGCCACCCTGCTGGGGGGCCGCAGCGCCGAAGAGGTGGTGTTCGGAGCGATCACCACCGGCGCCGCCAACGACCTGCAGCGGGCCACCGACATCGCCGAGCAGATGGTCGGCACCTATGGCATGAGTTCGACCCTGGGCCCCCTTGCCTATGACAAGCAGGGCGGCAGCCGCTTTCTGGGCGGGGCCAACAACCCCCGCCGTGCCGTCAGCGACACCACCGCCCAGGCGATCGACCGTGAGGTTCGCAGCCTGGTGGACCGCGCCCACGACCGCGCCCTGTCGATCCTGCATCACAACCGCGACCTGCTGGAGCGCATCGCCCAGCAGATCCTCGACAAGGAGGTGATCGAGGGCGACGAGCTCAAAGGTCTGCTGGCCGAAAGCGTCATGCCCGAGGAAGCCAGGGCCCTGGCCTGATCTGCGGCAGATCAGCCGCTGGCCGGCACCGGCACGGGCCAGGCCCGACAGGCTTGCCTGGCCAGTGCCGCCCCAGCCATGGACACCGCCCAGCTCGACTCTCTAATCGAACTGTTGCGCGACGACCCCGACCTGTGTGACCAGGTGCTCAAGGCGCCCAACCAGGCCGCCCGTGCCGAGGTGCTGGCGCATCTCGGCTTCAGCGTCGCAGCCAACGAGGTGCCCGACCACCAGCTGCTGAGCGAAAGCCTCGGGCTGACCGATTAAGCCTTGAGGCCGGTTAGCCCTTGACGCAGGGGCCCCTGATCGCGGATAAGGGTTCTTTGAGACCGGCCGATGGCAAGCGCCGCCTCCAACCCAGCTTTGGCCCAGGTCCTGCCAGCAGCACTGCTGCCCCTGCGCGGCCGCGACCTGCTCTCGTCGGCTGATCTGAGTGCCGAACAGACCGCCGCCCTGCTGCAGCTGGCCGCCGAGCTCAAGGCCGGGCGCTGCCGCATCGACCTGGGCGGCAAGGTGCTGGGACTGATCTTTTCCAAAGCCTCCACCCGCACCCGGGTCAGCTTCACCGTGGCGATGGCGCGGCTGGGCGGCCAGACCATCGATCTGAACCCCCAGGTCAGCCAGGTGGGCCGGGGCGAACCGGTGGCCGACACGGCCCGGGTGCTGAGCCGCTATGCCGATGCCCTGGCGATCCGCACCTTCGGCCAGGACGAGCTCGCCGAGTACGCCCACTGGGCCTCGATCCCGGTGATCAACGCCCTCACCGACCTCGAGCACCCCTGCCAGGCCCTGGCCGACTACCTGACCCTGGCCGAAGCCTTGGCCAGCACGCCCAGTGGTGCACTGGACCTGCAGGCGCTCAAGGGATTGACCCTCACCTACCTGGGCGACGGCAACAACGTGGCCCACTCGTTGATGCTGTGCGGCGCCCTGCTGGGGGTGCATGTGCGCATCGGCTGCCCGGTGGGCTATGAACCCGATGGCGCGGTGCTGGCCCAATCCCAGCAGCTGGCCGCCGCCCAGGGCAGCAGCGTCACGGTGTTGCACGACCCCATCGCAGCGGTGCGCGGGGCCCACGCCCTTTACACCGATGTCTGGGCCTCGATGGGGCAGGAGGACGAAAAAGCGGAACGGGAACGGGCCTTTGCCGGCTGGTGCCTCAATGAGGAGCTGATCGCCGAGGCCGACAGCCGCGCCATCGTGCTGCACTGCCTGCCGGCTTACCGCGGCCTCGAGATCAGCGCCGGCGCCATGGAAGGGCCATCCAGCCGCATCTTTGACCAGGCCGAAAACCGCCTGCACGCCCAGCAGGCCCTGCTGGCGGCCCTGCTGGGGGGCTAGATCGGGTCCAGGGCGGCCTCGCCGCGCCGGTGGATCTCGCGGGCGTAATCGGTCCAGGTGCCCTGGCCCCAATAGCGAAAGCAGCTGGTCTGCAGCACCAGCAGGTGCAGCAACGCGTTCTGGTAGCGCGGTGTCTGGGTCACCGCCGGATCCATGGCCACCAACGGATCAAACGTGGCATGAAAGCGCGCGCTGAGCTGGTTCATCGGCTCCAGCACGTTGGCGTAGCCCTGGACCCAACTCAGGTTGTTGGTCCAGGAGGCCCCGTCCATCGAGAAGCCGGGATCGACGGCCTGCAGGTCGGCGATGGCGGC
>JBJOHB010000001.1:0-3112 GCA_046047915.1 Cyanobacteriota bacterium | reverse complement strand
GTCGATGGCCCTGCACGCCCAGGGGGTGCCGGCGATGTCGATGACGGGCACCCAGGCCGGAATCATCACCGAATCGGCCCACGGCCGCGCCCGCATCCTCGAGGTGCGCAGCGAGCGGCTCCGGCGCCTGCTGGACGCCGGCCAGGTGGTGGTGGTGGCCGGGTTTCAGGGCACCAGCGGCGGCGCCGCCGGCACCCCCGAAATCACCACTCTGGGCCGGGGCGGGTCGGACACCTCGGCGGTGGCCCTGGCCGCAGCTCTTGGAGCCGCGGCCTGCGAGATCTACACCGATGTGCCCGGGGTGCTGACCACCGATCCGCGCAAGGTGGCCGATGCCCAGTTGATGGACCAGATCAGCTGCGACGAGATGCTCGAGCTGGCCAGCCTGGGAGCGGCCGTCCTGCATCCGCGGGCGGTCGAGATCGCCCGCAACTACGGCGTGCCGCTGATCGTGCGCTCGAGCTGGAGCGACGCCCCCGGCACCCGCCTGACCAGCGGCGCACCTCGGCCGATCGGCCACGGCGGGCTCGAACTGGGCAAACCGGTGGATGGCGCCGAGCTCGACGCCGACCAGGCCGTGCTCTCGCTGTCCCATGTGCCCGACCGCCCGGGGGTGGCGGCGACCCTGTTCGAAGCCCTGGGGGCCGCCGGCCTCAACGTTGACCTGATCGTGCAGGCCACCCACGAGGGAGCGAGCAATGACATCGCCTTCACCCTGGCCGCGGCCGAACTCGACAGGGCGGAACTGATCTGCCGCGAGGTGCTGCTGGGCCTGGGGGCCGAACTGGCCAGCAGCGCCGACAGCGACGGGGCGCGGCTGAGCAGCGAAGCCGGCATGGCCAAGCTCAGCATTTCGGGGGCCGGCATCATGGGCCGCCCCGGGGTGGCAGCACGCCTGTTTGACACCCTGGCCCGCGCCGGCATCAACCTGCGCCTGATCGCCACCAGCGAAGTCAAGGTCAGCTGCCTGGTCAGCGCTCACCAGGGCGCCCGTGCCCTGCGGGCCGCCGCCGAGGCGTTCGAACTGCACGACGGGCAGCTGCAGCACAACCCCCAGGCCTGTGATCTGGGGGATCCGCCCGTGCGCGGCGTGGCCCTGGACCTGGGCCAGGCCCAGGTGGCGGTACGCCGGGTGCCAGACCGGCCCGGCACGGCCGCCGCCGTCTGCCGGACGCTGGCCGATGCGGGCATCAGCCTGGACGCGATCGTCCAGTCCGAGCGCACCCATGAGGACACCAAGGACATGAGCTTCACCCTCAAACGGGACGAGCTGCAACGGGCCCACCAGGCGCTGCAACCGCTGCTGCTGCAGTGGCCCGGCTCGCGCCTGGAGGAAGGGCCCGCCATCGCCCGGGTCAGCGCCGTCGGCGCGGGCATGCCCTGCACCGCCGGCACCGCAGCCCGCATGTTCAGGGCCCTGGCCGATGCCGCCATCAACATCGAGCTGATCGCCACCAGCGAGATCCGCACCAGCTGCGTGGTCGCCGAAGCCGACGGCGTGCGGGCGTTGCAGGTGGTCCACGACGCCTTTAGTCTCGGCGGCGCCGCCATCCATCGGGCCGAAGGCACTGAAGCGCCGGTCTGATTCAGGACCCGATGCCGATCGATCCCGACACGCTGATCGATCTGGGTACGGGTTACCTATTCGGCCTGCGGCTGGCCACGGCCATGGTGGGCACCGTGCTGGCGGTGCTGGGCAGCGAAGACCTGCTGATCGACCTGATCTATTGGACCCGGCGGCTATGGCGGCGGCTGACGGTGTACAGCCGCCATCGTTTCGCCGATGAGCAGCTGCTGTACCAGCAGCACGAGCAACCGCTGGCCATCCTGGTGCCCGCCTGGAACGAGGTGGGCGTGGTGGGCGAGATGGCCCGCCTGGCCGCCAGCCGCCTTGACTACGAGAACTACCAGATCTTTGTCGGCACCTACCCCAACGACCCCGACACCCAGGCGGACGTCGATGAGGCCTGCCGCCGCTTCAGCAACGTGCACAAGGTGGTCTGCGCCCTGCCCGGCCCCACCAGCAAGGCCGACTGCCTCAACAACATCATCGCCGCCGTCTTTGCCTTCGAACGGGAGGCGTCGGTGAGCTTCAGCGGCTTCATCCTGCACGACGCCGAAGATGTGATCTCCCCGCTGGAACTGCGCCTGTTCAACCTGCTGGTGGGCCGCAAAGACCTGATCCAGGTGCCGGTCTATCCCTTTCTGCACCGGCATTGGTGGAACTTCACCGCCAACCATTACGCCGACGAATTCGCCGAACTGCATGGCAAGGATGTGCTCGTGCGCGAGGCACTGGTAGGCCAGGTGCCCAGTGCGGGGGTGGGCACCTGCTTTAGCCGGCGGGCCATTTTGCGGCTGCTTGATGAAGGCGAAGGCATCGCCTTCTCGACCCAGAGCCTGACCGAGGATTACGACATCGGCATCCGCCTGCGGCAGGTGGGCATGGCCGAGATCTTCGTGCGCTTCAGCCCCCACGATCCGGCCCTGGCACCCCTGCGCGAGCGACGGTTCGGGGTCAACCGCCGCGACAGTCAGGTGATCTGTGTGCGCGAGAACTTTCCTGACACCCTGGCCACGGCAGTGCGGCAGAAGTCGCGCTGGATCACCGGCATCGTGTTTCAGGGGGCCCGCACCCTGGCCTGGAGCACAAGCCCGCTGCTCAATTATTTTTTGTGGCGCGACCGTCGCGGCGGCATCAGCAACCTGATCGGCCTGATCTCGATGCTGCTGGCGGTGCAGCTGGGACTGGTCTGGCTGATCACCCAGGAGCAATGGAGCGGCTGGGACTATCCGTCGGTGCTGGGGGACAGCCGTTATCTGGCGGTGGTCCTGGCCTACAACGGCCTGCTGCTGCTGAACCGCATCGTGCAGCGGGTTTATTTCACCGGCAGCTACTACGGGCTGGTGCCAGCGCTGATGAGCGTGCCCCGCATGGTCTGGAGCAACTGGATCAATTTCTTTGCCAACCTGCGCGCTTACCGCCAGGTGGTGGCGCTGGGCGATGCGCGGCGGGTGGCCTGGGACAAGACAACCCATGTGTTCCCGAGCGTCGCCGAGACCCGCGGCAGCCAACCCCTGGGGCAAATCCTGGTCGCCCAGGGGGCTCTGA